>DAJW01000044.1:0-2467 GCA_002496485.1 Euryarchaeota archaeon UBA36 | reverse complement strand
TGGACCAAGATGGAATTTGTGATGGTGAAGATTCAAGTAATGATTCGCCTATATTCCTATCCTATTCATTATCAGAAATATCTCTAACAGTAAATTTGACAACGTTATCATTGAGTCCAATACAGTATGGCGGAGATGTAATTAATTGGAGTATTTATCCTAATCTTTCCGGAAATCTAAGTTTCAATAATCAAACTGGAGAGTTATATGGAGTTGCAGATAGTCAATTCTTGGAGATTTCATATCTAATAAATGCGACAAATGAGCGATATTCGGTAAATTATTCGATTAATATTTCTGCATATCATCTTGACTCCGATGAAGATGGAGTCCCAGATTATATTGATGAGGATGATGATAACGATGGATGGTTGGATGTGGACGAAGATAGTTGTAACACAAATCCACTAGACGATGCAAAAATACCTGAAGATATGGACCAAGATGGAGTTTGTGACTTCTTAGACTCTATTGATGATTCGCCTATATTCTTAGTTTACAGTTCTACTTCACAACTACTTTTCGTTAATGAGCCAATTAATCCCATGGTTGCACAAGTATTTGGTGGTGATGTAAGGACTTGGGAAGTGTGGCCGCCCCTGCCCTCAGGATTAATGTTGAAGGGTGAAAATTCCAGGAGTGATGTGGTTGATGGAACAATTATTGGTGCACCAATGACCAACTTTAGTGCTCAGAAATTTATTATCTATTCAAATAACTCAAAATATTCAAGTTCAGTAGAAATAACATTACAGTCCGTAGTTCCGGATCCCGATGATTCTGATTTTAACTTCATCTACATGGAAGAAATTCTAAATCTAACTACCAATCAAGATGAAGTTTACCTAGATCCTCAAGTATTTGGTGGAAATGTTTCGGCATGGTCAATATCTCCTGAAACTCCTGATGGTATTGATTTTAATGAAACAAATGGACTAATTACTGGAATTATTGAAGTTGAATTGGATGGCGTTAATTTCATAATCAGTGCCTCTAATACTATGTATTTACATACTTTCAATATTACTATCAGTGCAAGTTTGCTTGATACGGATGGGGACGGTATTCCAGATGTTGATGATGAAGATGATGATGGTGATGGCTGGAATGATGATGTTGAAATTGAGTGTGAAACAGACCCATTAGATATCTATACGAGTCCTGAGGATTATGACGAAGATGGAATCTGTGATTTGTACGATGAATTGGATGATTCTCCGATATTATTCTTTTATCCTAATGATAAATTAGTTCTGACTGTTGGAGAGGAAATAGAATATTTAGAACCAGTTATTGCGCCAATTAGCGGAGATATTATCAATTTCACAGTAATTCCTGATTTACCGAAAGGATTGATTCTAAATCCATCTAATGGTCAGATTTCGGGAGTACCAGAAGAACCATATGATCATCTGATCTTGGAATATTCACACAGATTTACCGCATCGAATGGACTAGAAAATTCATCATTTTCGTACACTGTCGACTTTGATATCCTCCCACCATATGTGGAAAATCCGGATACAGATGAAGATGGTTGGGGAGATAGAGATGAATTAGAATGCAATACTAATCCGGAAGACAACTTATCAGTTCCAGAAGATATCGATTTGGATTTGATTTGTAGCTACATTGATGAGGATGATGACGGAGATAAAATTGGAGATTTGATAGATAAATTCCCGAAAAATCCCACTGCATGGTTCGATACTGATAATGATTCAATGCCGGATTCATTAACTTGTAAGTATCTGACAAATTCATCAAATTGCGTATTTAGTTTGATTGAGGATTTGGATGATGACAATGATGGGTGGAATGATACTAATGAAACAGATTGTGGAACTAATCCTCTGGATGTTAATGATTTCCCGGAAGATGATGATAATGATGGGGTTTGTAATCTCTTGGAAGAGTACGTTCCACCGATTGTAAGAATCCTATGGATATGTTGTATGCCATTACTACTCCTACTACTATTACTCCTATGGTTGATTAATCCATTTGCAGTGAAAGATGAAGAAATTAGGGGACCAGAGCCAGAGTATACAACCACACAAAGGGGATGGGTTGGTGGAACTGGTGAATTCGACGATCCATACGTACTCAAGGGAATCAAGAATGTGAAAAAGAATGGTTTTGCAGAGAGTTTTGAATTGATAAAAATTACAAATATTTCACCAAGACTAATGTGCGACTTTACTGACATGTCAGCAGATGAAAATGGCAGTAGATTTAGCATGAAACCAATCAAATCCTCAAATAGGGGAGAAATATCATTTAAGATGATGTTTAATGACTATGGTGGAACTATGGAAACCACGACATATCAGGGCCTAATACGAGTTGGAAAGGCTTCTGTATACTTCAAATGGGGAGTTGAAGTTGTAGTGACTAGAGATATATCTAATGAAATTGAAAAATCGAAAGTGGATGCTGAAGTTGCTAGACTGAAGGCAGAAGCTGA
>DAJW01000009.1 GCA_002496485.1 Euryarchaeota archaeon UBA36 | reverse complement strand
TTGGGGGTGGGTGAGGCTGCCTTTAATGGGGTATTCGAGCCTGCCTTCGACAAGGAGGGTTAAGTCGTAACAAGGTATCTGTAGGGGAACCTGCAGATGGATCACCTCCTAAATTAACTCGGAAATCCGGGGGTCGGGGCGGCTTTTTGCCGCCCCTTCTTCCAACTAATTATTCAATTTTCAGAATCATCTCTACTATATCAAACGTCAAAAACTTAGCAAAAGCATCTAAATTAGGCACCTTTCTTGTCCTATATAGAAAAGGCAAACTATATACCATCTACATCTTCTGAAATGGACTATGCAGCGTTTACTCGCTACGATGATGATGCTTTTAATGACGACTGCAGCCCTAGCGGGCTGTGCTGGATCAGACATAACACAGGATGATGTCGATACAGCAAAAGATGAAGGATATGCTGAAGGTGTTGCAGCTACAGAAGCAAAGTATGCCAGTACTCTTGACGAAATAATGGAAAGAGGGACTCTAAAGTGTGGTGTAAAGACATCGCAATATGGAATGGGATATGTTGATGCAGACACTGGAGAGAGATCTGGAATGGATGTAGATTACTGTAAAGCAATCGCAGCTGCTCTAGGCGTAACTGTTGAATGGGTAGATGCTACCGATGCTAACACACGTTTCTCTCTACTAAATTCTGACGCAATGGATGTTCTGATTAGAACTACTACTGAAACAACCAGTAGAGATGGACTCCATGGCGATTTCGGAGCTGTCAACTTCTATGACGGACAAGGCGTTCTGGTATCTGAGAACTCATTCCCAGCTGCAGATGCTGGAAACTCCGTTCTTGGACTGGATGGTGCAAAGATTTGTGTTGGAACTGGAACTACCACTGAAGGAAACTTACTGGACTACTTCTCTTACAACAATATTGCATTCGAAACTGTAAATGTACAGTTCGAGGTCGATGCAGTTGAGAGGATGAAGGATGGAAGATGTGATGTTTTCACTGGAGATAAATCCGCAATTGGTGGAAGAAAAGTTCTTCTAGATGCTGAAGATAATTCTGGAAATTCACTATCTGGTGGAATCTGGATGGCTTCTGAAACTCTATCTAAAGAACCTCTTGCATCCGTAACTCGTGACAATGACGACGAGTGGAATGCTGTTGTAACCTGGGTATGGCATGCTCTTGTAACCGCAGAAGAGTTCGGAATTACAATGGACAATGTTGACCAAATGGCTACTGATGCAGCAGCTGAAGATTCAACTCTAAATCCAAGAATTGATACTCTGCTAAATTATAACCCAGAGAATTCTCTTGGAACAGAAGCTAATCCACTTGCAGCTAACTGGGCTCACTTAGCTATCAAGGCTGTAGGAAACTACGGTGAAGTTTATGACAGAGCATTTTGTGATGGCAACTATGATGGTGTAAGCGGATCTTCTGCAATGGTAGATTGCTTCATCCCTAGAGCTGGATCTCAAAACGCACTAGTATCAGAGGGTGGACTAATGTTCGCACCTCCAATTAAGTGATTAACTTAGAGATATTTTAGAAATACAAAAATCCCTCGGTGGGGCAAAGCCTCCCGAGGGACCTAGACTTTACATAGTCACTATCTACACCCTAACTTTATGGGACCCGACAATTCAGATAATGCATTTATGGGTTTTATTAGGAAAACAAAATTAAATTCTTTATCCATAATTTCCTACATAATTTTATTCTACTTATTGTGGGGATATTCTAACTTATTCTTAGATTTATCAATATCCATGATTATAGAAATGTCACTAGATAATCCCTTTTTCCCTAATCCATCTTACGTATCAGCAGGATCTCTAGTTTTCATTATCGGTGGTATATCTCTAGTTTCATTCATCCTAATTTTGGGCGAAATGAATTTAAAAAATTTACGAAATTATAGGGATTGGGAAAACTACTTCTCCTCGCTATTAGGAATTTTAGCATTAATATTTTTTTGGTTTTACTCATCCACAGGGGATTTATCTCCTAGGACAGAGGTCTCCTTTTTGATAATTGGTGGAGTGATGCTTACTGGCTTCATCTTAATTAAAAACGATATTAAATTTATAGCTATTACTTTTAGTGAAGCTTTCAAAAATCGTTCGAGAGCAATGGAAATTTTCAAACAAAACTGGAAAGATTTATTGCCCACTATCTTAGTGATTTTGTCGTTTTTAGCAATTTTACTCAACCTATCCTTGTTTTCATCATTTATTCCGATGATTGGATATGAGCAGAAAACCTTCTTTTCGATAATGTACATAATTCTTATTGGATCTTATCTTTTCATCATGTCAAGTGATGCAGATAGTCCGATAATCGCTGCAAAAAAAAGCTCTTCACTAATTTTTATTATTTCAATTCCCCTATTTCTATATTTGGTATTGAGGATTTTATTTTTGATAAAAACAGATTCTTCTTGGGATATTTCTTTGGATTTCATGGATTTCGTAGCAGGATTCAGTATAACTAATTGGCCTAATCAAGTAGACATAAATAATGCTTCAAGATGGGAATTCCATATTGCTGGAGTTATAAATGGCGTTAGGGCCGTTGTAGTCAGTATTTTTCTATGTACTTTGATAGGCGTAATAATTGGTGTAATGCGCCTATCAAATCATAAATTATCTTCAGGATTTGCTACTACCTATGTAGAGATTTTTAGAAATATGCCTTTGGCTCTATTGTTGTTCTCTCTTGGTACAATAATTGGTTCTTCCCTACCAGAAAAAGTAGAACAAGTCAATATAGATGAATTAGTTTGGCTTAGTAATCAAGGAATATACATTCCTGCTCCAGATTTTAATAGACTCATAATGGGCCTTTTGTTAATTGCAGCATTCAAAATTTTCACAAGTTATCTTGATCGTAATGGTGTTGATGACTCCATAGAAGGCGTTAGAAAAAGAGGGATGATGTGGGCTGCAATAATTGGAATTTCAGCATCTATAATTGTACAAGCCGGTTTTGATACAACCTTACTCATTCAACCATCTGATAGTCCCGGTAGTTGGAAGTATGA
>DAJW01000145.1:493-7807 GCA_002496485.1 Euryarchaeota archaeon UBA36 | reverse complement strand
CAGGTGCCATACTTTCGAGAGTCGGAACGATCCTTTAATCTCGAATTGGAGAGATAGAGTAAATGATAATTATATGCCACCTGAGCACCAACGGGAAATCCTAGTTTTATTACCTTGTTCCGCTAAAAAACCATATAGCTTATCTCAAAGTCATAGGGTCTTCAAGAAATATCTCGGCAGTAAATTTCTGAATGAGGTAATGGTAACCTCGCCGCTAGGGCTAGTACCAAGAGAATTAGAGAATCTTTGGCCGGCAGCTCACTATGATATTCCCGTGACTGGAAATTGGGATTATGATGAAAAAATGATGATTAAATCAATGATTGAAAAATTAGTATTTAGAGTGGGTTACAAATATATCATTAATCATACCGATATCGAAATAAGTGAACTAAATGCAACCATAATCAATACTAGAGATGGAGAGAATGCACGTTCCGAAAAATCACTAGAAAAATTGAGAATTTCGATTGAAGAATGTTCTGCAAACCTCATTTTTCCATCAAAAAAATATAGTCCAAGACTTCATATGCTTAAGTCGATTTCTAGATTTATTTATTCATCAGATGAGTGGCTAGATGGATTAACAATTTCTGGTAGGCCACCAATTTTGACGATATATTCGGATAAGGAACAAATTGCAAAATGGAACCCCAAGGCTGGAAGATTTTCGTTTTCCAAGAAAGGCATAAAAATTTTATATGATTTAGAACTTTTACCATCCGCCCAAATTTATTCCGGAATAGATTGGAAGGGAGATATATTTTCTTCCATGGTAGAATCAGTTAATCCAAGAATTTTAGTCGGAGATGAGGTTGCTATCTTACAAGAGAATAAGATTATTGGCTCAGCAAGGGCCATTGCCCCTGGATGGGAATGGCCAAATGTTCCAGGAAAATTAGCCAGAGCCCGACATCGAATGTAATTACGACTAATAGTAGCGATTAAAGAGTGGAAGAAGTTCGGCCACCCGCCTGAGGTGATAAAATAGCACGAATGCATAGTGGTGGGAAGGGAAAAAGTGGCTCCACGAAGCCCGATTCACATACGCCTCCAAGTTGGTCTAATTCCGATAAAAAAGAAGTAGAGAAACTAATATTAGAATTAGCTAATGAAGGAAAAACTAGTGCAATGATTGGTACAATTCTTAGAGACAAGTATGGAGTGCCAAATGTAAGATTAGTAATGGGAGAGAGGATTTCACAAACATTAGAAAGATTAGACCAAATCTCAGAAATACCTGAAGATTTGATGAGTCTTATGAGAAGGGCATTGAGATTAATTGATCATCTTTCCTCAAACAAAAAAGATATTCATAATCGTAGACAGCTCGAATTGTGCGAGTCAAAGATTCGTAGACTTTCTAGATATTATAAAGAAGAAAACAAATTAGATAATGACTGGAATTACAAAAGAGATCAACTTAGACTTATGGTCGAATAACTTCATTCTATCCTTAAGGTATTTCCACATCCCGAACAATCTATTCTCAAAGGCCTTATTTCTGAGTAAATAGGATTTTTCTTATTGCAAGAAGGGCATTTTACTCTGCCCAACTGTTTTTTAGTAATACCCGAATCATCCAAACTTATATTAGTTGGAGATATTAATGCTACTGGGAATACTAACAAAATACTAGATGAAACAACTCCTAGAACAATCTGCATTGGTAATCCAAACCAATATACAACTACAGTTAGAATACCCAGAACTCCTACCATCACCATGCTTGGATATCTAGCTCTTTTCCTAGTTAATCCGATTGCAATAGCAATTGCAGCTACAATTGCAAATATAGCAATCATAGAGGAGACTAATGGACTGTAAACTAGAGAATTTGATGTGGAGAACTCAACTCTAAATGTATCATCTTTTGTAATGTCTTCTTCCTGAATTGTCAAAATCTCTAGAATTATCCATCTTCTATGTGAATAAGTAATATCCTCAGATTCAGAAAATACGCCACCGAATCCAGACAACATCCCAGTATTTATCTCAAGACTTAACTCTACTTTAGTCCAATATTCATATCCGCCAACTTGTATGAAATCTTTTATGAGTAATTCTCTAGAATTTTTCTCAACATCAGAACTCGCTGAAATTGCAATAGATATTCTCTCAGAATTAAATGCTCTCGAACTTCCAAAATCCAAGCTAACCTCTATTGGCCCCAACTCAACTGGATTTTTACCAAAAATTGATTCAGACTCAATGAATAAACCAGATGCTAGGAATGATCGTAAATCACTTTTAGAACCCGTAAGATGATTCCTTAAAGCATAAATTTCAGAGTCATCTACCTTTCCATTCTGTTTGTCTGAACTACTAATGGAATCAGAATAAGAATTAAGATTCCTCCACCAACTATTTGAGGCTAGGCTCGAATTTCCTATATTATCTAGGCCCCACCTCATCCATTGTGACATTGCCCCATCAAATCTGATTGAAACATCCCTAGATATATCTCCACTATTGTAAACTGAGTCAACAATAATTTGTAGCTCTGACCCCCCAACTCTGGTTGGCTCTTCATCAGGATACCAACTTGAGTCGCCAGAATCAACCCCTATTGTAATATCATGATTTTTATCTACTCTGAGAATCAAATCCGACTGCGGAGACAATTCGAAATCAGTTCTAAAAATACCACTCTCTGTTCCTTCAGGAATCTCCCAGACAAATGTTACAATTATTCCCTCTTCATTCATCGTAGTAATAGGGCTTTGGGTAACCTCAGAATTTTTTACCATGAATGTTCCTTCTGAATTTGTCCACATTTTATCTCCAAATCCAGACTTAAGAAAAACAGGAAAAAATACTAAACTGCCCTTTACATTAGCTTCTCTCATCTCCATTTGTAACAATGGGAATCTAAGAGATAGTGCTGCATTATTTTCTGTACTCCCCCATAGAAATTTTATTCCAGAATCACTACCAGGATTTGAGAATACTAAGCCCCGAACACTAAACGTAACCTCTATTCTATCTCCTTCAGATATTTCTCCACTTTCTATATCAACTGAAATTTGTAGTTCACCCGAACCCTGGAGAAATGCGCCAGGCAATTGTGGATTACTCTCAAAGTTACTATCTCCAATTTTTACTCTTAGAGTAGAATTTGTTGTAACGCCGGATGAATCAACAATTTCGTATGGAATTCTAAAATTCCATGAACTCGATGGATAAGATGAATCCTCACTCCATAATATGCCCCATTTACCAATTTCTATTTCTCCAGCTATAGAAGGAGTAACTAATGTAGATTTTTCTTCTATTAATTCATTATCAAAGGGAGTCAACTTTCCTTGATCCGCTTCATCAATTAGGTACATATTAAAATCATCTGAATCACAACAAGTATTTACTTCCTCGGATGATACACTTATGGGCACTAGAATAACAAATAAGAGCAGTATAATCAGGCTGATTGACTCCCTTCTGTTATCATCTCCCATATACTCTGATTGACGTCATTCTCTTGAATGCGACGCATGTTAGATTACTCGAATAACACTTTTATTGGGTTCAATAAAACTTTATCAATTATGCAGCCAGACTAATTTTACTGGTGACTCTGGCATATTTTCTTCCACTCTAGCAAAACCCAATCTCTCAAACTGATATACCTCGCCCTCAATTAATTCAAAATCTTCTATCAATCCATGAATTACAGAATTTCTTCCTTCCTTGGGCGAAACTAGTATCGCATCTCTTTGCATACCGACCGGTAACCAGTGGACAATGCTCCTATCATCAGATTTTTCAATACTTTCTAACTCAATTTCCTTCTTATCAAATTCAATTTTCACATCAGCAAGACCCTTCAATCTCAAGGATTCAATATTACTATCATCTTTTCCTAGAAAAATCCTGTCAGAAATTATCCATCTTCTGTGTCCCATCTCAATTTCAGGATGTTTTTCTAATAAGATACTGACTGGAAACTCATCTTTGCTTTCATTTTTAGATTGTAAGTTTAAATTGAATTCAACAGGATTTTCAACGAATATTCGTCTCTCACATTTCTTATCGATAATTTTTGAATTAACTGATTCTATTGTCTTCATTGGTACTGAAATATCCTTCTGAGTCAGACCTAATTCTAACCAGTATCTTTTTATTGATTCAGCAGAGAAACCCCTTCTTCTTAGAGCGCCAATTGTAGGTAAGAATAATTCATTCCAACCTTCATATTCACCATTTTCTATCGATGATCTCATCTCGGAAGTGGAAAATTTTCCAAATCCCAATAACTTAACTCTCCCCCAATAAAGAGTTTCAGGATATTTCCAACCCATTTTTTCATACAAGATAGTTTGTTTTCTTGTACTATCCATCAAATCTTTTCCTCTTATGATGTGAGTAATTCCTTGTTCATAATCCTCAACTGCACTTTGAAAATCCAATAAAGGCCAGACGTGATATTTAGATCCTACAATTGGATGTTGAGCTTTTTGAATTCTTAATGCCGGCCAGTCCCTTAATGCTGGATTGGGAAGTTTCATATCGGTTTTTATCCGAACTATGGCACTACCCTCTTCTCTTTTTCCGGCAATCATTTCATTCCATGCTGAAATGTTATCTGAAACAGTATTTATTCTACATGGACAAGACTCCATATCAACTCTATATCTTTTGAACTCATTCTGAGTACAATTACAGACATATGCAAAATCTGCTTTCAGTATTTTTTCTGCATAATCAAGATAAATTTCCATTCTTTCACTTGCTCTAACAATAACATCAGGAGATTTTCCGGTTAACCATTCATATTCATCAATAATCCATTGATAGGCCTCTAAAATCGGCGGTTTGATTTTTGTATCTGTATCGTCGAATCTTAGTACAACTTTCCCCCCATATAATTTTGCATATTCTGAATTAATTATTACTCCTCTTGAATGCCCTAGTGATAGAGGACCATTTGGATTGGGTGCAAATCTAAGAATCACTGCCGAAGTATCGCCCGGTAATTCCTTTAGCCCAGTATTCTTTACCTGTTTTTTTCTTACTAAAGCATCAGGAGCTAACTCCTCTAAAATTTCTTTCACTACTTCTAATCCCTGATTTTTTGCTATTTTATTAGCTTCTTCAACCTCTTCTTCAACTAATTTTTTCAAAGATCTAGCTTTTTCTCTCAGGTCTGTCCTCTCTGATAAAATTCTCCCTAAAACACTCCCCGACTTACCTTTGCCATTATATTCAAGCGAATTCTGTAAAGCGTATTTTCTGACAATAAATTCAATTTCTCTCGCCCACTCCATCTATTATCACTCTTTCAAACAATACCAAACCGCCTTCACTTATTATCCCCAATCATCTATTTTGCTTTCCATAGTAATTTGTCCATCATAATTTCTTGTTGGAGGGTTTCCCTTCCCAAGATCTTTCCAGACCTTACTTATAGTAGCCCAACTCCATCTAATTGACTCATGTGGTAATTTTCCCCTACAAAGTTCGATAACTGCATCAATAGTTTTTGGATCTGAAGGATATCCAGATCCTAATTCCATACCTAATTCTTCTTCTAAATCTTCAATCTCCTTATCTCTGATAACCTTTGCAACTATACTTGCAGCACCTGTAACTAAATTTTTACCATCCATTCCGTGTTTCGAGATTATTTCCCAATCATTTAATGAATTTCCTAACTTCTCTCTCAACCTACTACCAAATCTCTGTTCATCCACATCACATGCATCTGCATATATTACTCCTGGATAATCTTCATTCGCGCATCTAAGTATCGAATCAACAAAAAGATTGATTTCCAATGAGTTTAGATTAGAATTGATACTATTGGCATCAATTTCCAGAGCACTCGAAATTCTAACTCCCAATGACCATTTTTCATCTTTGATAAATTCCATAATTGCATCCGCCACCCGTTTTCGTTTTTTTCTAGAGAGTTTTTTCGAATCATCAACTCCTATGGAATCTAACAACCCATAATCTGTTTCTGGAATACACAATGAACATACTACAAGCGGACCAATAACTGGACCCCTTCCAGCCTCATCAACCCCCAACATCTGTACTCCCATTACTACATCAAAGTACAATAAAACACTTGATTTATTCTGTTTTTCGTCCAATTTTATGGAAGTATTGAAGTTTTACTTCTTCCCTCCATGGATATGGCAGGTATATGGCCGTTCAAGAGAAAGAAGAAGTCGCGCGGAATTAAGAGAACAAAATATGTCGAAAATGTGGTCCAATATGAAAGAAAAAAGGGCAAAAAAAATGCTAAAGAATCTGATGAAAATGCACATATTAATAATGCAACATTCAATGATGCATTGAAGGTATTATCGGATAAAAAATAAATTATAATATTGGGTCATTAACTATTCTACCAATTATCTCTAAATCAAATTCCCCAGCATGAATAGGAGATTTTATGCCAAAACTTTCACTAACTTCGGGATCTATTTCCCCTATTTCCCCAATTTTCTCACTTTTGATTTTTATTATTGCTCCCCTTCCATTAATCCAGGGGCCAGTTCCTTCATCGGTTGCAACAAAACTCACCTTTTCTAAATCAGTGCCTAGGTCCCTCAACAAAGCCATTGCTATCCCTTTAGCCGTAGTAAATCCACTTCCTACTTCAGCGCATGCCCAAGCAGCCCGCTTTTGATTCAAATTATTTCTAACTACCTCTCCAATTTCATATACTCTTTGAGGTAATTCATAATGCCTATTGGCAGAAAGTAACCTTAGTAAGGAAGGTAAAATATATTGTCTCAATATTGTATGATCAATCGTAATTGGATTTGAAATTACAGTAACCGTCTTATTTTTCATCCATCTCATTAATTCAAATTGATCCTTTTCATTCGACAGAGTCAGAGTCTGTATTTCCTGCAGGTTAGAGGACCTTAAACTCTCACCAACTCTTCTATACAAATTTGAAGCATTTAATGGAATTGCATCAATATGAATCGAGCTTTTTTTCTCAGGAAGATTGCTAAATCCAAATCCTATAGCTATATCTTCGACTACGTCTATTGGATGCATAATATCGCTTCTCCATCTAGGCATTGCAATAATATGCTCTTTCTCACCTATTTCACAATCAATCCACCTTTCAGTATTATTCGGGCCATCTGTTACCGTTCTCGTTTCTATTAATTCGCCACCCATTTTTGCTATAGCTCGAGAAATTTGTTCATGATTCATTTGCATATCTAAAATCTTAGTTATCAATTTATCCGGGACTCTATGCTTTTTCCTTTCAGTTATGGGTGAATTATACTCAGTACTATCTCGATTTAGAAAACTGACCGTTTCAATCTCTCCCCCTCTCTCAGACAT
>DAJW01000145.1:0-169 GCA_002496485.1 Euryarchaeota archaeon UBA36 | reverse complement strand
CATATCAAAAGAAGACATGCTTCACATGATCTTCTATTCCATCCGGTTACATCGATGAAAAAATCTTCAGTTGATTCTGTAACAGTTGTATGATTTCCGTTTATTATTGGTGGAAATGATAGGACCTTATCTTGACTATCCATTATCACCGGATATTTTTCTAAATTTT
>DAJW01000033.1:16240-16397 GCA_002496485.1 Euryarchaeota archaeon UBA36 | reverse complement strand
GCATATCTTTTCCAATTTTTATTACCGCCCTCCACTTAGCGAACTTAGCACCCATTGAGAAATATTCGGCACATCTTTCCCTCAATCCATCTAATCCTTCAGTTACTTTTTCACCATTATGATTGGCTAAATCCTTAGCACCAGTATCTACTTTAAT
>DAJW01000033.1:12121-15944 GCA_002496485.1 Euryarchaeota archaeon UBA36 | reverse complement strand
GCTAAAACTTTAGCACCAGTATCTACTTTAATTCCTGGATAAATCCCCCTTGACATAAGATAGTCAGGAATTTTAGTTCCATCGTCCATTTTTTGTCTTATTGTTTCATCGAATAATATCACTCCACTGACTGCAGATTCATATCCCGAAGTTGCGAATAAATTTGCTCGATATGCCCTTCTAGATTCTGATGACGAGGGAACTCCGACAGATTCTAGTCGATTTGTCATAGTTCCATTACTCTCATCTGCAGCTAAGATTCCCTTGCCTGGGGCGACTAAATCATTCGCTATCTTTTCTAAAAATTGTCTATCCATCGTACCACTTTTTACTCCGAAGAGAAATTAGGAAAAGAAGTCATCGGATAGAGGTTACAAATTTATGGCTACGGGATTTAACATCAATAATTTCAGAATTTACGCTATATTGTCCATTATCGAGTTCTTCAACGCCCTTGGTCCTTCCAGAGCATACTCCAGATGCAATAAAAAGAGAATCTTCGGAAGAGCAGAGTTCATCCCTCCTCCAAATCCTTTCAATGTCTCCATCAATCATCCTTTCTGCTCTTTCTCTATGACCTTCATTTTTGAAAACTAGGCGTCCTTCGAAAGTAGCATCTAATCCTCTTAGAGCAGTTGCAGAAATTACGCCCTCTGGTGCAGCTCCAATACCCATCAACAAGTCTATTTCTGATTTTTCATCGGCGGCATTTAGAGAAGCAGCAATATCTCCATCTCCAATCAAATGTATATTCACTCCAATTTGATTCAGATCTGAAATTAGCTCTTTATGCCTAGGTCTATCCATTACAACAACATTTAGATCTGAAATTGGTTTATCCAGACCAGATGATGCTGATTCTATATTATATTCAGTAGTGCCTTCTAAGCTAATTTCATTTTTCAGTAATTGAGGTCCTGCAATTTTATCCATATAGCAATCTGGAGCATGTAGAAGTGAATTTCTTGGGCCTGCGGCTAGTACTGACATTGCATTGGGTAAATTCATTGCTACATGATTAGTACATTCTAACGGATCTACAGCTATATCAATGGAAGGTGCGGTTGAAATTCCTTGCATTGATCCTAGAGTTTCTCCAATCCAGAGCATTGGGGCGTCGTCCCTCTCCCCTTCTCCTATAGCTACCCTACCATCAAACGGTACTTCGTCAAAAACTGATCGCATGGCTTCAACTGCCGCTCCATCAGCAGCTTTACCGTCTCGCTTCCCTATCCAATGATAAGATGCTATTGCCGCCGACTCGGTTGCCCGAAGAAAAAACTGAGTTAGTTCTGATGTTGTCATAGCATTGCGGACAAGTATCTGAAATTCAACTATGCGGCTCATGCTTTACTTTTTTAACTACTCTTAACTGACTAATTTCGCTATCTGGATATTGTCCTTCGGAATTTTTTTCATTGCTCTTGAGCATATCCCATGCACAAAGTAGGCCAGCATTTACCCCGCATAATGCTTCCATTTCTACTCCAGTTTTCCAATGGGCACTAACAGTTACAGTGCATCTTAATCCTGTTTCTTCTAAATCCCATTTTACAGAGCATGCCTCAATAGGAATTGGATGGCAGTGCGGTATTGTTCTAGATGTATCTTTTACCCCTTGAATTGCTGCGATTGTTGAGGCTTGCTTTATATTTCCCTTATGAGAGTCTCCTTTAGAAATAATTTGAATTGATTTTTTTGTTAGTTTCAACAGACCTGTTGCAATTGACTCTCTGAATACGGGTGATTTTTTTCCAACGTCTGTTATCGCATTCCACATGTCGGCCATATCATATCCAACTAGGGATGCATCTTGAAACATTAGGTCAATATTCTAGATTTTCATCCCAATCCATCTTTCCAAAATTCTCCATCCTCTCTAACTTCTTTCTTCCAAATAGGAGCTTGTTTCTTAAGTTCTGAAATGAGCCATGAACAGGCTAAAAATCCCTCTTCCCTATGTGCTGAGCCAACATGAATACAAACTATTGGTTCAGATGGTTTTACTATTCCTGTCCTATGCACCAAACAAACGGAGATTATTGCAAATTCTTTTATTGCTCGGTCTGCTAATTCTTTAAGTACCTCGACAAGTTTAGATTCCCAAGACTCAAATTCTAATCTTTTGACTAATTTTTTTTGATAGTAAGGTCTGGTATATCCAACAAAACTAACGACACTTCCGCAGCCATTAATATCTACGTGTTTCCTTAAACTATCGGGATCCAATTTTTCCTTTTCCAACCCAACATGTACGGTCATATGATTTCGATAGATATTATCGATTTGAAGGCAGCGGAGACCCAACTGTTCAATATGGTGGATACTTTCGGACAATATGAATGCGTGATATACATATTCTTGGAGCTGGACTTTCTGGACTAGCAGCTGCCACTATACTAGCCAAAGCGGGGAAGAAAGTCCATGTTCATGAGGTCTTAGTAGACAGTGGAGCCAGATTTGATGGCGATTTTCAGGGATTAGAAAATTGGACTAGTGAGATTGATTTCTTTGATGAGATGGAAAGTTGGGGATTAAATCCTAATGAATTTAAATCGGATGAATTCAGTATTGTAGATTTGGCGCATCCTGACGATGTAATTACTAATCCGATCACTAAGGGCATAGCATTCAGAGTTGTTGAACGTGGTACTGATTCACATTGTATTGATCAAGGGCTGAAAAGAATGGCTTTAGAATCGGGAGTTGAGATCCATTACAAATCGAAGAAAAATCCATCTGATTGTGATATTATAGCAGCCGGCCCAAAAAATAGTAGTGCGGTAGCATTTGGAGAAATTTTTCATACCACACACGAAAATCATGTCACTTTTCAATTAAATGACAAGCTGGCTCCAGGGGCTTATTCGTACATGATAATTATAGATGGTATTGGATTGATATGTACATGTTTGTGGAGAAAACAACGAAAAACTAGCAGGTATCTTAATGAAACAATAGCATGGTATGAAAAATTCTACGAATTAAATAGGAAACCAATAAAAAGAGTAGGTGGGAAGGGAGATTTTGGGCTTCCATCAAAATATCGCCATGAAGGAAAATACTACGTCGGAGAGGCGGGTGGCCTTCAGGATTTTATGTGGGGTTTTGGCATGAGATATGCCATAACAAGTGGGGTTTACGCTGCAAAGGATATCCTTGGTGAATGTGATTATGAAAAAGAAATTAGAAAAAGATTAGTCCCATTGGTCAAATCTAGTGTTATTAATAGATTCTTAATGAATAGAATGGGCGACAGAGGATTCAAGATTATTGCTAATTATTGGATGAAAAATCAAACAAAAACCGGAGATGGTTTGAGATTTATGAAGCGCCTATATTCTCCCGGAGTAATCAGGAAATTGATTTGGCCCATAGCAAAATTCAGTATGTTAAGAAAAATAAAAGTCGATGATGGTAGAACAATTCAAAGGATGCCATTCAGAAAATCCCTCAAGAGGGATGACTGGACACCAAGTTCCAGAGCAGTTGAGATAGGAGAAGAATGGAAAAATATACGAAAAGCTGGTGGAAAAGTATCGTTCATTGATGATTAACTTGTGGGTTTTACCCTTCCATATATTGATATTTGACACCTCAATCGATATAACATGACATCTTGGCCCGAACTAAAATCAATGAGTAATAAATTGGTGAATTATGGAGTTACATCAAATGGTATTGCAATTATTGAACTGATTTCTGACTCATCAGGTGAACCATGGAAAGAAGGTAAAACATCTGTAAATACTTACACCCATCAAATGATGAGGGATATAGATGAAGCAGTATTACAAGCGAGATTTGATGATGATGTTACTGT
>DAJW01000033.1:0-11721 GCA_002496485.1 Euryarchaeota archaeon UBA36 | reverse complement strand
GGATTCAAATATTTCTTCTGTTTACATGCTAACGAGACATTGAGTAGGCTTGAGCAAACACCTAAACTCGTAATTGCTGCATTGAATGGTCATGCAGTAGGTGGTGGATTGGAGATAGCAATGGCTGCAGATATTAGAATTGCAAGGAAGGATTCTGGACAGGTTGGACTCCCTGAAGTGGCACTTGGCGTTCTCGCAGGTACCGGTGGAACAGCAAGACTTGCTAGACTTGTTGGTAAGGCAAAGGCTATGGAAATAATGGTTACTGGGAGAAAGTTCTCATTTGAAGAAGCAAAAGAAATGGACTTGGTTCATGACATATGGGATGGTAACCTGGATGATTTCCATCAGGACATTATTGATTACGCGGGCCAATTTACACTTCCAATGGCGGCTAATAAAGCCATTGGAAATATAAAAAGAAGTGTGCAAAGTGGCATAGAAATCCCCCTAGAATATCATTTAGCATTAGAACGAGAATTACAATCTGATTTGTTCCAAAGTTCAGATGCTAAAGAAGGAATTGCTGCATATGTCGAAAAAAGAACGCCAAGATTTAGTGGTGAATAATTTGAATATGAATTATACTTTTTAAATTATTTCTGAAGAAGGTTCGGACACAAACTGAAATATGGAACCCTCATTCCGTATACCATGAATGATACAGAAGTAGTGGAAAAATATCCAACTAATTTTGAGGCATGGATTCAAGAGTTTAGTGAATGGCAGACTAGGATTGGATTTGATCCTTCTTGGCTAGGTGATTATCGATTTGATATTAAGTTCGATTGGGATACTGCCGGAAATGAAATTGAATTTGGTGATTTTTCTGGAATGCCGAAGTGGGAAAGGAGAATGCAAATTCCTCAGCAAAATATTCGTGATGCCATAATTAACATGGTAAGTGTACAAGGAGATACTGAATTTGCTAGTGTTGAGCAACAAAATCATTTACTCGCGTCAGCACCGACAGAATATGATAGAAAATCGGCCCTAAGGATAATGTGCGAAGAGCAAAGGCATGGGTGGCAAATGGCCTATTTGCTCTGTACCTTTTTTGGGGAGCAAGGAGTAAGAGAGGCAGCAAAGCTACTTGAGAGAAATGCCCAAGAAGGAACTAGAATATTAGGTTCATTCAATGAGCCGATAGATCATTGGTTGGATTTTTTCATGTTTACACATTTTATCGATAGAGATGGAAAATATCAATTAAAGATGCTGAGTACCTCATCTTTCAAACCCTTAGCTGCTAGTATGGGTCCAATGCTGAAAGAAGAATCATTCCATCTAGGAACTGGTGCTAATGGCCTAAGGAGAGTGGTAAAGCAGGGAGTTATTCCGTGTGAACTAATTCAAAAATATGTAAACAAATGGGTTAGTACGGGACTTGATTTATTTGGTACCGATGACTCCTCTAGTGCACAATGGGCATATGTGTATGGAATAAAGGGGAGATATGACGAAAGAGAAAGTTCAGCAGAGGCAGATAGAAATCATCTAAATGAAGCAAGTAGAGAGCTGTATTTCCAGGAATTACGAGATGAAATGCGCAGAATAAGTAAAGCAAGGAAGGATGGAGAGCCTGAATTGTTTATTCCATCTGATAAATTCAATCGAAATATTGGGAAATATGCTGGTAATAACTATACAGTTGAAGGTGAAGAATTTGGAGGTGGTGATGAACAGTATCAAGAATATTTGTCCACTGTATTGCCTACAGATGAAGATGAACATAAGCTAGTAAATGAATATATGGAACAAGAATGGATTCAATATCGGGAATGGAAGGGGAAGTGAAAATTTGCAATACATTCCAATGCTTCAGTTTAATCGGGATAGATGTATGCCTTTTTTCGATGGCCTTATTGATTACTTTAATTCTTATCATCACTCTAAAAATCAAGATGCGGAGTCATATGAAGAATTATTGTATCTAGTTAGAAGGCCATACACTCCCGAAATGTTAGATATGATTGATGAATGGATGGGAAAAGAAAAAAGAGATTGGCGTGAAGAAACACAAAGAGAGGTTTTACTTTCTCTTTACGCTATAAGATATCCAGATACTTTACTTATTGAGAGTTTGACAGAAAACGCCAAATCCGATATTGAAAGACTTTCCGCTTACCTTCATTTCACTCATCATACCTATTCAATATATGATGAAAATACGAGGAAAGGCCTATCTAAACTCGGAATTGAAATTCCAAAAATGAAGGAAATGAATCCGTATGGATATGGTGCATATGTATCATCGATTGAGTTACTAAAGGATGTGGCACCATTTACATGTTTCCTAGAACATGATGTCCCTAGACAAAGGCTTTTCCAAGCTGCTCTTGCTGCATATGGAGCAGAATGATATGGGAATTCAGTCTGTAGCTGTTATAGGTGCCGGAACAATGGGTTCTGGTATTGCTCAAGTTTGCGCTCAGACTGGATGGAAAACATGGATTTTTGATGTAAATAGGAGTGTGTTAGAAAAAAGTTACTCATCCATACAAGATTATTGGATGAAGGGTGTAGATTTACAAAAAAATACTATTGAGGATATGAATTCATGGAATTCGAAATTGCACCAACTGTATGAACTAGATGATTTGATGGAATCAATAGACTTAGTTATTGAAGCGGTACCAGAGAATTTAGAGTTAAAGAGGAATATTTTTCAAAAATTAGATCAGATAACCGATAAAGGGACTATTTTGGCTACAAATACATCTGGATTATCAATTTCAAAAATTGCTAATTCGACTAAGTTTCCAAATAGAGTAATTGGTATGCATTTCTTTAATCCGGTACCTTTGATGAGTTTGCTCGAATTAGTTAAGCACCCAAAAATCGATCAACATACTATTGAATTTGCTACATTAGTAGGTCGGGAAATGGGTAAGAAGACAATATTGGTCTCCGACACGCCTGGGTTTGCAACTAGTCGACTGGGAGTAGTTTTAGGTAACGAAGCAATTAGGATGCTAGATGAAGGTGTGGCTTCTGCAGAAGATATTGACTATGCAATGAGACTTGGATACAATCATCCAATGGGACCCCTTGAGCTGAGTGATTTAGTGGGCCTTGATGTTCGAAGAGATATTCTGAACAGTTTAGAAGCTGAACTAGATGACCAAAGATATAGGCCGCATTCGTTGTTGGATAAGTTAGTTGAAAGGGGAGAAATTGGTAAGAAAGTTGGAAAGGGAATTTATGACTGGACTGATGGTGAAAAAAGGGAACGAAGGGATTTCTGAATTATGTATGAAAATTTCTTCGGACTAGATGAATTGAAATTGAATGATGAAGAAAAATATGGATTATCTTGGGCTAATTTAGGATACTGGCATGGAAATCATTCATATTCCAAAGCAGGAAGAAACCTAGCAATAGAACTTGGGAAATCTCTAGAATTGTCGAAAAAAGATAGGCTTTTAGACGTCGGATTTGGCCTGGGTGAGCAGTTATTATTATGGCATAGTTATTTTGATATTGATTCTATTGTGGGATTAAATCCTTCAGAAATTCAAAATGAATATGCGAAATCTAGAATTTCGAAGGAAAAATTAGCAAAAAAAATTTCACTATTCACTGGCACTTCAGCAGATATATCTAGATTTAATTCAAAAAAATTTGATAAGATTATAGCTTTAGATTGCGCTTATCACTTCGAAACACGGATTAAATTTATCCGGGACTCAATTGATTTACTGGGCGATGGTGGAGCATTGGGTATGATTGATTTATTTCCAACAGAAAAGATGTTGAAATGGCCTCAAAAAATAATGAATTCGTTGATTACAAAATTCTTTCATATTGATAAAAAAAATTTAATGACCATAAGAGATTTTGAACTTGAAATAAATGAAATGGATGTTTTTGAAGCCGAAATTATTGATATTTCTAATTATATATTTCCTGGATTTTGTAATTATATTAATAAAGAAGGAGTCAAAAATCAATCGGGACTTAAGAAAATGAAGATTACTGCAAAATTATTGTCATTTTTCCATAGAAAGGATTACGTACGAGCATTCAAAATAATTCTAAAAAAAAATATTTGAATCTACCAAACTCCTTCAAAATAACACTTTCCTGAGCAGGTATCGGTAATATTTCCAGACTCGAGATATTCATGGGCTAAATCAACTGCTCCTTCGTAAACCAATACTTGATTATGTGCAAGAGAATGATATTCCATTGGGCCCTGAATATTGCCACTTGGTACTTGTGGAAATCCACCATCAAAATACACTATTCCTGATGATGAATAGGGCGCCATATCTTTTTCGAGGCCGTAGGGGTGATATGTTGAATTTTCGAGATTTACCAGATTTGCAGTTCTGGCAGCTCGATCTGCGGACAAAATAGAAACTTGAGCATCATTAATAGAAACAATATACAGTATCTCATACTGGTTTAGTTTTCCATCTAATCCACCTCCTCGGAAGGGGAGATAAGTTTCAGGTTCAGTGGCATCCCACATTGATTGGCAAAGTGCTATTAGTATTGATCTATCATTTGTAGAAGGGTAAGCAATTACGCTACCAAATAATTCTTCAAACTGCGTATATTGCGTAGATCTTTCCGCTATAAAACTAAATGATGATCCGCCTACAAATAATACCCCATTGTTGAGTTCAGGTATTAAAGATAGCATGGAAGGGCCCCTAATTGCCCCTAATGAGATTCCGAGATAGTTTAAATCTCCACTTGAGTCGACGAGGTTAATATTATTATGATAAAATTCTTCTAAATCCGAACATACCCCCTTAATCGTTTTAATCATGGCTAAATGGTTTACAACAGATTGTTGTAGTCTCTCAGATTGGTGCTGAAGGTAATTAATATTTAGTAACCCGAAAGTGATGGCATCATAATCTCCATCTGAGCTCCAACCCTTGAAGTCAGTGGCAATTGTAGAGTAGCCGAATTGATTTGACCATTCCCTTAGTCCAGCGACAATTCCTTCACCATCTCCCATGAAACCATGACCTAAAACTACCAATGGGGCCGGTGTGTTAGAAATTGCTGCTGATTGAGGAATTAGGAGTGTGAATGTAACTTCGGTATAAAATGTAAATTGTGGAGCTCCATCAGAATTCCTTTTCATTTCGGTGGGTGGTAGAGGAGTTACAGTCTTTAGATAATGAGGGGTAACTATTGTCCCTTTGATAAGCCGAAAAGTCGAATTGTCTTCACCGAAGTTGTCAATGACCTGTGTTACATTGCACCCGATTCCAGAATCTCCTAGTTTATCTGAAGCGTCGTCTCGAATGGTGATTAGATCTTCAGTTATTGAATTCGTGGATGCAGTATGGAACCACCATGCCGATTGCAAACTACCACGCAATACGCCAATTTTTTCTAGTGATGAAAACATAATCTCATAACTTTCTCTCATGTTTTCAATTTGATTCGAATCAGTTAAGTCTCCGTCTCTTAATGACTTGAATGCTAAAGATGGATTTATTTTTTCTCCTGAATCATCAACTAAATTTCTGAATGCAACTGCATATTTGGAATTATGATCTAGCCCTCTTATAGTTCTGATATGGATTAAAGTAGTCTCATCATCCTGTTTTCTGGATGATTCTTCAACCCAATGAGGAAGAATTTCTCCTGTATCCATATTCAGCAAAACGGTTTCATGATTTGGATTTAGTGAAATAGAAATTTCATTTTGATTAGCGATTCCATTGAGATTTGGGGTTTCATTAAAACTGGTGAAAATTTGGGTCGAAGGAGAGTTTCCATCTCTTGAATTAATCATCGGAAAGGCTGTAGAAATTGCAGAGTTTGAGTCGGGTATTGCTTTTCCTGGAATATGGAGTCTATATCCAGTGGAAGTTTCGTTATCTGGTACTAAGAATGCTCCTGAAGGAAATGGAAGCAGGCAATGATGAGGATTCGTATTATCACAATAGTCTAAACTTGGGACATTTATTTTTGTTATGGTATCTTTACCGATTTCTGAAATTTGTTCTATTTCATCGGCTTTTATTTCCGTAATATCTGTTCCTTCATTCTTTTCTGAATCATTGTTTGAGGATGTACAACCAGATAATAAAAATATTAGAGTAAGCAACAATGCTGTATAAAAACGAGAAGTTTCTCTCATGGCACTAATATAGAGTTCATAGTTATGAGTCTTTTTGAAAGAATTTCGAAAAAAATTATATTTCAATCGCAACTTTCTTTTGGTAACTCAATATTGGATAAGTAATTTACGAAATTGTCTACTCTTTTTTCATTTAATCCCAAGTCAGATATTCCTAACCTTGAGCTAGAATAAACATAAATAATTGTAGAATCATCTTCACAATGGCCATTTACAATAAAATCATCTTCAAATCTAAGAAATTTAGTGGTGAATACTGAATGAGTTTGATTTTCCCATTCACCAACAATGTTAGTCCTTGGCTCAGATGAAATCCAATTATTTACCTCTGTCATAACTAGTTCCAAACTTGACTCAAATCTTAACTCTGTCAATTCATCACCTCTATGAGGAATTGGGCCTATCATTACACATTTTACTGAGTCATCTGGACAGGATGTTGGAAACTCATCAGGGTAAACCAGTTTAGTGGGACCCAATAGTTTGATTGAAAAAATTAGAAAAAAATATGAAATTACTACAAAGTAAGGAAAAACCTTCAGAGGAATATTATTCTTCATCTTCGCCTTCATAAACTATCACTCTAGATGCTCTGAGCACTCGTTCATGATACATATACCCCTGTTCAATAACATCAACGACTGTTCCAGATTTTTTGCCTTTTAATGTAGGCACTGTCGCTATTGCTTCCATGCATGTGGGATCGAAAGTTTTGCCTTGAGCATTTATAGCTGTAATTCCTTCTAATTCTAACGAGGATTTGATTCCTATCAATGACATTCTAACGCCTTCAATAATTGATTTTGAATCATTCTCTTCGGATGAATGAATGGCCTTATCTAAACTATCTAGCATTGGTAGAATTCTTCTGATGAGTGATGATCCACCAAATTTTATAGCTTCTGAACGATCTCTAGCAGCTCTCTGACGAGTATTAGCTATCTCAGCGTTGGCGTACATTAGTTCATTCTCTAACTCTTCTATTCTAGATTTTAAATTCAATAATTCTTCCGTTGGGTCTTCTTCATTATCGACATCGATCTCATCGGACATGATTCGCGGTTCAGACGACCATTCAAGAATCCAATGGTTATTTGGTATCTGAATAGAAGTATTCTCCAGTAGACTTCTGCTCTCTATCTTTTCTACTATTGGGCTTATTTATTCTTGGCCTGTTAGATTCATAATCGCGCCTGAAAGTTACTCCAACGTTTGATAAAAATAGGTTCATTCCATCTCTTAGAGCTAATGGACCAATTGCTTCTCCTTTTACTCCTCCTTCTCCACTAAACACCAATAAAGAGTCACTAACGATATCGATAAAATAAGTATCGTGATCGATGACCATTGCTGACTTCTCATTACTTAACATCGTTCTTCGTATGGCCTTGGCTGCTTCTAGCCTTGCATTTGCATCTAAATGTGCGCTCGGTTCGTCAAATAAGTACAAATCGGCTTCTTTCCCTAAACATATAGCAATACTAACAGCCTGTAATTCTCCACCTGATAGTTTATTCGCATCCAATTCTAATAACTGATCTACTTGAAGAGTTCTAATTACTTGAGTATGAAACTCTCCAGACCGCCAAGAAGTTCCAATTTCCGAATCTAACCATTCCATTACACTACCATCAAAGTCACAACTCACATGTTGCGGTTTGTAAGATACGAGTGAATCGACAGTGCACCATCCTTCATCGGGTTCAATCTCTCCTGCAATCATTCTAACCATTGTAGTTTTCCCCGTGGAATTGGGCCCTACAATTCCGACAACCTCAGAGCTTCTGACACTTCCTTCTCCCGTAGATAGTTGAAAGGAACCCATGCATTTAGTCATTTTTCCCCAACTAATCATTTCTATTCCAAGTTCTTCATCCCTATCCCTTCCCTTCAAGAATTGAATTGGTTTTGTTCTGATTCTTACATTCTCTTCAGATAAGTATCCTTCCAAATATGAATTAATTGCTAATCTAGTTGATCGGGGTGGTGTAAAAATTCCATATGCAGCCCTTTCCCCGTAAATCACATGTAGAGAATTACATAACACATCTAAAATAGCGAGATCATGTTCTACAACTAAAATTCTTTTTCCTCTATCTGTAAGTTTTTGAATTATGGATACCATTCTAAGACGCTCATAAATATCCAGATATGAAGAAGGTTCATCGAAGAAATATACTTCGGCTTCTTTAAGAAGAGTAGCGCATAAAGCGACTCTTTGTAATTCTCCGCCGGATAAATCTTTCAGGTTTCTTTCTAAGATGTTGGCAATTCCTACAACTGATGATAGAGTCTCTAATTCCTTTCTATCATCAACTCTTGACAGTAATTCTTTCACTTTTCCATCAAAAATCTTGGGTAATTTATCAATATATTGGGGCTTTACAGCAACACTTACATTTCCCTCAGAGACGAGACTTAGGTAATCCCTGAGTTCTCCTCTAGGAAATGACGAGATAACTTCATCCCAATCTGGAGAATGATTATTCCAATTTCCTAAATTGGGCATTAATGAACCTGAAAGTAGGTTTATTGCAGTTGATTTTCCTATTCCGTTCTCCCCCAATATTCCTACTATTTGACTTTCTCTAGGTGAAGGAAGACGGAATAAACGAAAACCATTTTCTCCGTATCCATGTGTAATATCTTCATCCAATTCCTGTGGTAAATTTATTATTTTCACAGCTTCGTCTGGACAGTGTTTGGCTCTAGTCATACAAACAGGACATGCAGATTCTAGAATTCTACATTTATTTCCATTAATCTGAATGCATTCACGTTCACACATTAAGGAATATTTCTCGAGATAGCGGAAAGCATTGCTATTTGGCTTACATCTATCTTCCAGAAGAACCGCTATTCTAATTTTAATCCCTCATTATATATTTTTAATCCAAATTAGCAAAAATGAAGTCAGACAGCTAAGAAGCGGTACCTCACATACACATATGCAGCCAATAAGATTTTTTCAGATTTTGAAAGTTGAATTCTTTCAGAAAAAACGTCGCCATTTTTACGTTCAATTTTTCTCATAATAGACTGATAAAAAGCGGCCATGGCAGCGGGAGAGTATCTGGATGGCTTATCTAATAAGGGAAGTAGTTTGAAAGCTCTCTGTCTATATTCCTCTGCCCTATCAAGATATTCTTGTACAAATGGCTTCCATCCAGGGTGATTAAGTAATTCTTTCTTTTTCTTTACATCTTCCTCAGAAATTCCAAATTTTGCTAAGTCCTGAAGGGGTAAGTAAATTCTATCCCTATCAGCATCTTCAGCTACATCTCTCAAAATATTTCCTAATTGCATGTAAACTCCCCATGATTCGGCATACTCTCTTGCTATTGGGTCATCATATCCATAAATCTCTATACAAACCAATCCAACGGTGGATGCGACTCTATAGCAATAGGAATACAATTCCTCAAATGTTTCATATCTATTTCTATGAAAATCATCTTCCATTCCTGATATCATGTCATCCATAAGTCCACGATTAATTCCAAATTCTCTAACTGTATCTTTCAAAGCGATAAAAATCGGATCCGTGGAAGTAACATTTCCAAAACAAGTTGATAGTTTCTTGCGATAATAAAATAATTGGGACATTTTTTCATTATACGCTGAACGTTCTAAAACTGGTTTTCCGCCACTTAATCTTTCGATATTTGTTCTATATTCAATAGATTCCTGAGAATCTTCTGAACCACCTGGAAATGAATCAAAATAGTCCCCATCAGCAATATCGTCAGCCCTTCTGCAAAAAGCGTAGTAAGCACATATTGCCCTTCTTTCCATTTCGGGCAAATACTTGAATGAATGGTAAAAATTTCCAGCCTCTCTTCGGGTTAATTCTTCGCAGTAGTCATAAGCGGCCTCAATCATAGATTCTGGAACTTCTGGCTCGGTCCAAACTGCGGCATCTATATGAGAAAATGGGTTAATTAGTTGCCCTCTTGACCCAATAACTCCCATAAATACAGCCCCTTCCCTTACGGCTTCTAGGGCTGTAATACTAATTGCTCTAGCAGCTTCTTTGGTTAAATCTACTGTAGCTCTTATTCTTTCGATTGGCTCAAAATCGTAGTCATGAGATGAATAATCGGAAGAGTGTTCCATTTTTTTGGAGTCTATCCGTTCTTCTGTTTGAGACATATATGGGCATGTGGGATAACAAATCACTATTGAAACTCTCTGTAAGATGTAAGGAAAATGCTTCAAAATTAAATTGGCTCAATTTGTCCATATTTATCCCTATCTAGATTATAGTACATCATACTTCTAGAAAATCTAGGCAATAATACATTTCTCTTTATTTTACTGATAATGGAATCTACCTCAGTTCTAGAAATCTTGGCCCTGTTAGTGTAATCTAGTATGTTATGAGATTTTAAAATATTAAGTGTCCTCGAACCTATCAGTACCGGAAGCATACATGATGCACGGAGTCTAAAATTGAAGAAGGGTATGGTAAGAATATATTCTATTGCAGATTCCAAGTGAGAAAAGGCAATTTCAATGTACTTATCATAAATTGGTTTGAATTTATACATATTCTTGGGTTCAAGAAGATCATGGGTCGTAAGATTCTGCGAATCAAGTAACTCAGTAGGAATATAGCACCTCCCGATTCTTAAATCCTCGGGAATATCGCGCAAGATATTAATCATCTGCAGGGCTTTTCCAAATCTAATTCCATTATCAAAAAACTGTTCATACTGACTAGATTTTATCGAAAATAAATGTTTTAATGACATAGAAGTCCAAAATTCACCTACGCTCCCTGCAACTCTGTAAGTATAGTCATCAAGTTCTGATTCTTTGGAGAGGGATGAGATTGTCCCATTCTGATTTGAAATTCCAAATCTTTCTAAATCTAAAATTTGGCCGCTAATAATTATATCTAGACAACTCCGAATTTTTTGTTGGTCATCATCATCAAAAATAGAAATTGAATTAATTACTTCTTCAAAGTTTCTAAGAAGTTTGGTTTCTGAAGGATTGGCTGAAATTTCTTGTAAATTTCTTAGTTTTGAAAAATCTGTAGTTGTTGATTTTATGGCTGAGTTGTAATTCTGTAGATTTTCAAGTAGCCATTGCTTTTCCCCCTCATTTGAATCTGCTATTGTATCTGCTATTCTAGCCAAGAGATAAAGTAAACTTAGTTGTCTACGAATTTTTTTAGGTAGATTTTGTAGAGTAAGGAAAAATGAACGAGAGGTAGTCTCTAAAAGATAATCTATATCTTTGTTGATGATTGTTGGCATGTTATTCTATATTAAGGGAATAGGATATTGTTCTAAGACTATCTCCCAAGAAGATTATAGAAGATTTGCATCTTTCAGTGCATCTAGGAGGGTTTCTCCAATTTTTGATGGATCTCTTGCAATGTATATGCCTGCTGATTTGAATGCCGAGAATTTTTCTTCCGCAGTTCCTTTGCCGCCAGAAATTATAGCTCCAGCATGCCCCATTCTTTTTCCGGGAGGTGCAGTAGCTCCAGCTACAAAACCTACAAGAGGTTTGGAGAAATTTTCCTTTGCCCACTCTGCAGCTTCTTCTTCAGCGTTTCCGCCAATTTCACCAATCATTACAACCGCTTCTGTTTCTTC
>DAJW01000036.1 GCA_002496485.1 Euryarchaeota archaeon UBA36 | reverse complement strand
TCTCCTCGGCTATCTTCAAAATGGTGAAATCCAGATGTTCCTTCAGGAGCCCTAGATGGTGATTTTCCTATAATCATCGGATCTCCAGGTTCATGATATGTATCTGAACCACCCGGAATTCTGTCCAATGCCTCTAATATGAGGTTAGCACTAGTACGCATTTCTTCGATTCTCACTCTATATCGATCATAGCAATCTGCCCCCTTTATTGAGGGCCTTTCTACTGGTGGTTCCCAATCTAGTTCATGATATACCGAATACGGATGTGCTTGTCTGACATCGTAATTTACTCCTCCAGCACGTAGATTTGGTCCAGAAACTCCATGATTTACCATTTCTTCGGGTTTAGCATATCCAACACCTTGAGTTCTAATTAGGAAAATTGTACTCTCGTCATAAAGTGCTTCATATTCTTGAATTCTGTTTAAGAATAATGAAACTTTTGCCCTAGCTCTCTGTGCAAATCCGTGAGGTAGATCTCGCTTAACTCCACCAACTCTAGGGAAATTATAGTGCATTCTGGAGCCACCTAATTCTTGTAGAAGATCCATCATCATCTCTCTTTCTCTGAGTCCCCAAACCATTATTGTCAAATTTCCAATGTCTGGAGCATAAGCACCTAGCCACATCAAGTGGGATGCAATGCGTTGTAATTCTACTGCGATTAATCGTATATATTCTGCTCTTTCTGGAACTTCAACTTCTAGAAGATCTTCAACAGCATAAATGTATGAATGGGACCATGTATTTGCGCTCGCATAACAGAGCCGATCACAATAAGTAGTAATCTGTGTAAAATCTCTAGATTCACAAATCTTCTCTACACCCCTATGGATATATCCTAAATCAGGTTCTGTATCTACTACTGTTTCACCATCTACCTTGACCTTTAGAGTCCAAAGTCCGTGAGTCATAGGGTGCTGCGGGCCCATAGAAATCCACATCTCTGCCATAATATCCATCTCACTTTATTTTACCAGCATCTTGGGGTTTCCTGAGGAATCCTTGAGCATCATCATACATTTCTTCAAAATCATGGTATCTGAGTTTATGTTGTTTCTGCAACGGGTGGAAGCCCGCGGGTGTTTCATGAGGTTGAAGTACACGCCTCATTCCAATATGACCGGCGAATCCAATACCCACTAAATCCCAAGTCTCTTTTTCATTCCAATCGGCTCCTATCCAAATATCTTGTATTGAATCTACCATTGGCTCTCTAGTTTCTGGGATGAATATTTTGACTTCTATTTCTAAAGGTATTTTATTACCTTGAACTTTCGTCGGATCAAGGATTATTGGCTCAATCATTCCTTGAATGACTGGTGGATTAGTAATTCCTGTTCTCAAAAAGTGATAGACTACTTCCCAGTTCTTTTCGGGAGTAGCTTCGGGCCAATGTATTCCGGTAATCATTGAACAATAGTCAATCTTGTGTTTTTTCTTCATCCTTTTGGCTAACTTTCTCCAATTCTCTGGTTTACAAATTATTCTGACGATATTTCTTGTTTTGGTGCCACTTTTTCTTTCTACTACTTCCGCTTCTACTCCATTCATAGAAGCAATATCACTAATTAGCTCTTCAGCTGATTCTCTTTGGGACGCAGATGAAACAACTTTTCCCATAGTAAAATCTCCTAATCATCTCCGATAATAATGGGCTTCGATGCTTCTGGCATATTATCTTCAGGAAGAGTACCAATTCTGATAATTTTCTGTCTTAGTTTATCGAAGCCATCAATTAATGCCTCTGGCCTTGGGGGACATCCTGGAATATATACATCCACCGGAATCACAGTATCGACGCCCTCTAGTACGTTGTAGGATTGAAAATATGGTCCCCCGGATATTGCACATTCCCCCATAGCAATACACCACTTGGGTTCAGGCATCTGCTCCCAGAGTCGAACTATTGGATCAGCAAACTTTTTCGTAATTGGTCCATTAACTAACAAAACATCGCATTGCCGGGGGCTAGATCTAAAAAATACTGCAAATCTTTCAGCATCAAATCTACTTGCACCCGCTGCTGCCATCTCTAATGCGCAGCATTTAATTCCTAGGTGTAACGGAAATAATGATTTTCTTTGACTCCAATTAAAAATTCTTCCAACTAAAACTCCTATCACATCTTTTATTTTTGTAGCCTTCAATGCTTCATCGGTGATATTTCCCACAGTATCCACTAACATCCTACTATTGAAGACTGAATAATTTTGACCATCATCAACCATATTATCACTCAAATATAGATTCGTCCTCTCTTTCTAAAAACATGCCATACTCCTAGTCCCATAAGGAAAATGAAGAAGCTCATAGTGAATAGTGCACTAATCACATCGTCATTGACATCTTGAATAGCAATAACCCCTCCAAAGGCCAAGAACATGAATGCTATGTCAAAAACTAAGAAAACTATGGCATACCAATAGTACTGAAAGTGAAAATTAATATCGGCTTCTCCTATTGGTTCAGAACCGCATTCATAAGTACTATCTCGACGAGTATATAGGCTCTGATCGGATTCGTATCCTGGAAGTAAAATTGATCTCAACTTAGTTTTATCTGAACCGGACTTTGATGGAGCTAATAGAGCATTTGCAATGAAACTGCCAACTGGAAAACCAATGCCAATTAAGGTCATTACTGCCACTGGAAGGTATAATTCTGAAACTGCTGTCATCTCATCACCCTCAGCCCCGAAGTGCCGATGATGGTGGCCAGCTAAAATTACGACATAAGTATATCCGATATGACCCTACACTTAGTCAGTACTCTTCCTGTTGAATAAGGGCAGATTTAATCATTTTATTCTCCCTTCTAACTCTAATAAATATAGTGATAGTCAAGATAGTTCCACCGACAATAATTCCAATAATTACTATTTGGATAGTCTCTTCGGATAATGAACCTACTCCCAAGCTGGATTTGACCGTCAAATCAATTGGTTCGCCGGCTACAGGTAAATCTTTAGGTTGAACTACTACAGTAAAAGTGTATTCATCATCTTCAATCATTTCACTAGGTGGAGTGGCTCTTACCGTAACTTTCCTTGATTGATCGGGATTCAAACTAAATTTATCACTTATCACATCAACAGTCCAACCTCTAAGTGACTCACTAGATAAAATTTCTATTTCTTCTACGGTATTTCCTAAATTAGTTACGAAAAGAATAAATTCCATTCTATCTGGATATGATGATTCAATTGAATCAGGTGATTCTAGTGTAACTACTAAATCATGAATCGTTCTTACGTCAACATTAATATCGATATAAGATGGTACTTGTCCGGTATTCTTTTTTGATGAAGCTTCGACCCTAATCACTCCTGAAGTTCCACTGTCTACTCCTTCCAAAGCTTCAAATTCAATTTCTACTAACACTCTATCATTAGAGGGAATAGAGACTGAGTCATCAGAAATAATAACTCCATTTAATTTGATTATTTTTAGGATTGATGAATCCATTCCTGAAATAGAAATAACCGCCTCATCCTGTCCACCATCACCCGTATTATCAATCCAGAATGAGATTTCCCCATTACCACCGGGTGGAATTGATAAATCCTCTACTTTTGGATCATCTGAGGGGTTTTCCAATGAAATAGCCATACTGTAATTATATATGGAAACGGTCACTGAAACTGTATCCGAGAATAATTCTTGTGTGCCAACGATACCAATTCTCATTTCAAAAATTTCTGTCCTATTATCTCTGTTGTCTGATACTAATACTTCATAAAATAATTCTCTATTTTCATCCGAATCGAGAATTAAACTTGAAATTTCATTGCCATTAGTATCTTTGAATCTTGTAGGCCATTTTGTTTCCTGACAGGAGTCGTTAATACCGGGATCACATGAAGTTAGAGAGAAAGCATCGTCAGTATTTCCAATATTCATTAATTCGATAGGAAATGCAACCCATTGACCTAGTCTTCCAGTCTGGGAATCGGAAATTAGAGTTAGCTTTCCTGCATGAAAAGGTGCAACTGTAGCGGTTAGAGTTGTTTCATCTAGAGTCGTGGTAGATGTGGTAAGTGTGAACGTTAGTTGATACTCAATTCCAGCTTTTGCTTCTGGTGGTGCTGAAACCTCAACTTGAACTGTCTCTTTATTACAATTTGTAGAGGTAGAACAATGTCGTCCATCAACAAGGATTGTATTTTGAGGTGAAATTTCCACATTCCATCCTATTGGTACATTTTTTACTCCCAATGTTAGAGTATCTTCTCCGTTACCAGTATTTGTAATTTGTATGTTTGTTGTTTTTGAATTTCCTGGTTGGATATTGTTGAGTCTGGAGTTAGAAAGGGTCGCACTAGCTTCATGAATTTGTCCTAAATTTACTTTGACTATTTTTTCACACCCAACTGCACTACCAGATCTTCCTTGGATATATACATCCACATTTCCTGGCTTTACTGAATCATCAGGAGTGATTGTGAATTGGAATGTTGTTTCGTCTTGGCCATCTCCGGGCTCAGTTAATGTTCTGCTAGTGGGAGTTTCAAAGTCTACCCAATCTTGCACTTCATATCCTTGATCATTGTAAGCAAATGCAGTGACTTGCCAGTCAGTATTTCCAGTGTTCCTAACAGAAAATGAATTAGTTGCTGTTTCTCCGGGATTAAGAGTATGAGATTGTTTGTCGATTGTTGCATCGCATGTCTTTACTTGTGGTATTCTTAAAATTAAATCAATGCTATCATTGGCTTCGGGAAATGCATTTTGGATAGTTGCATCCAACGTAAAGCAATGCTCTCCTGCATCAGTTGAGCCTTCGTCAGATAAGGTTACTGAAACAGTTGCAATATCCGATTCGCCGCTGTTAAGGGTCATTGTAGGTGGATCCACACTTGCAGATAAACCTTCAGAGTCACATGAAGTAGAAGATGACATTTCTAAATTTATTACTTGATTATCTTGTTCACCACTATTTTCAACATCTACAGTCCATTCAACCTCAGATCCATCTCCATCATAGTCTACGACTCCATCGCTAGGAGTTTTGTAATTCAGAGTAACTGAGTATTGGCCTCCACTTCCTGCCGAGGTTGTTACAGTAACATCTGATTGGGAAGGAACTCCTAGTTCACCTCCTTGAGCTTGTGCTGTAACAGTAGTGTCACATTCACCAGTTGCCTGTTCTGTTACAGAAACAGTGAGTGTTCTCATTTCGGATTCTCCGGCTTCTAAACTCAGAGGTGTGGTATCCATACTAGACGTAAATCCATTACAATCTTGATCATTCTGTGATGTCGTCAGAGTTACAGTTGCACTTTCAGAACCGTCATTTGTGATAGTAATATCATATACCGCAGCATCATCAGTGGTTGCTTCTTGAGATTCTGGATTAGCTACAATTGAAACGGATGCTGCTTGTGCTATGCTCGGGATTAAAGAAAAGATAAGAAGAATAACAAGAATCTGAGCTTGATTGGGTCTAGGCATGATTCTCTGATTGAATAACCCTTCTAAGGACTTCGGGCGGTATGTGCAATAAATATCGCATTTCTTGAGTTCAAATTTGTGGAGGATTTTCAGATGAGTAATCCGGATCAGGAATCCATTCTTCCTTTGATGGGTCCCAAAGCCACCCTGGATAATCTGCAAATCTCTCATACTTAGAGGTAGTTTCTGTCACCTTGTTCTCTTTATATTCACTAGAGATATTTTCTGATTTTGAAATCCATTTTTCATCTTTCTCTGCCATGTAGTGAGTTCCTTTGTCTCTATGCACCCTGGATGATTTGGTGTTTGAGTTAATGCTATTTCTTCTGAATAAAAATACTCCAATTGCTGATAAAAATGAAATAAAAACGAAAATTGAAGGTATTATCCAACTTGGTAATGAAGATTTGGAAGGATCGGGGATTACATCAATTTCTGTAAGAATTTTTGATCCTGAAATATGTTCGGAATTTAATAGATTTAATTCCACGACCCCGTCTGAACCATCTGGAGTAAATGTTACAGTTACTGAACGTGATTCTTGAGGAACTAGTGTAACCAGAATTCCATCTTTTATTCTTATATCCCAACCTTCAGGTCCGTCAGTAATAAGTTTACTAGAAATAATAGTATTTCCAGTATTCTGTAAATCGAATATTAGCGTGGAACTATATCCTTCATGGGCCTCATTCATATCTCTTAAATTCCAAGTGACCTCGTCATCATACTCAACAAGAAGCGATAAAGTAGTTTCTACTTCGACGCCCATACTTGACAACAAAAGGGTTATTTGAGGTTCTGAACCAGCTTCTTCATCCTCTGGAATAACCATGGTACACCATATAGTTGCATTATTACCGGGAAAAATTCTAGTTGGACTAATGATACAGGAATAATTCCAATCATTACTAGGTACTTGCATTGAAGCTTCTGGCTCCCATACTGAAGTTCCTGAGTTGTAAACAATCCAGCCCATATCGAAGCCGGGCAAACCAACGGGGTAGGCTCCCGCCCCCAAAGGTGTATTGGAAAATGTTCCGTCGGTGAAGGAAACTTCGTTGAAAGATAAAATTGGTAATGCACTGGATTTAACTCCTATTGTATCATTCCATTCTGAATTGAAGCCGTCTTCAGTTTGAAAGCGGAGCTTAATTGACCCTTCCTGTGCGAAGCCATTTCCCTGAATGAAAAATGACCAAATGTTAGTTTGTCCTTGATTAATGTTAAGGGATTGAAGATCCTCAGAGATTGACCATCCACCTGGAAGTGCTTTTTGCACGGGATTTAAACTTAGATCACTATTACCTGTGTTGGTAATTATTAATGAAATTTCATGTAAAGCATCAGCTGCAACTGGCGCATCTAAACCGCCATAACTTGTGATATTCACGGATTTTATTGTTTTTATCTCCAAGGGTATATCAATACTCCAAAAATCGCTACTTACTCGTGATTTAACAAGAACTTGAGCAGTAAATATTGTCCCAGCAGAAATTAAAATCCCGGGCGGCTCTACAGAGATTTTTGGTGAAATAGTGCCCTCTTTTGACATAATTCCTGTTGATCCTCTGCTAGAACCTGGTGTTGTTCCAATTTCATCAAAACCCAACTTCCAACCAGCTGGAGAAATCAACTCTAAATCGTATGCTTGAGCGCCATTTCCAAGATTTTTTAAATCGAAATCAAAGTTTGAAATTTCGAATGGATCAACAGAAATTGTTGGAGAAGGCAGGAGTAAATCAACTTGTGATAGAACTGGTACATCGATGGCTATTTCCGTCCCCAATATATTACCTGTTTCAATCTCTTCTGCGGAGATATTAATATTGTACACACCGGGCTCAGGTGGAGATGGATGAGACATAGTTAAATTCACTGTAGTAGTCTCATTTGCGCCTAGATTAACTACAGAATTATCAAAGAATCTTAACCAATTAAATTCCAAGCTATCGCTTTCTCGAATAGGATTAGAAGCTGAAATTGACGCATTTTTTTCAAATTCGGCTGAGTTTGTAAGAGTGATTTCCCATTTAGTTACACTTTGTGTTGCATCAATTAAAAGGTATGTAGGATTTTCTACGGATGGTTGAATTCCTGGTGCCGAAACATCGATAAAAATCGCGAATTCATTGTTTAATTCCGATGCTTCATCTATTAGATTGGTTTCATCGATATATATCTGAATTGGTATACTACCTTTATCTGACCATTTGGGAACATACTCCCATTCTAGAGTTGTTGTCTCTCCTGGATTAAGATCTATAAATTTGGTATCGACCAGATTGGAATTAAAATATGCTGAAATTGGTACATTCGAAGAAAATCCAGTTCCCTGATTAGAAATTGAGATTGAGAAATCGACCTGTTCATCTACTTGAGGTACAGGTACTGAGATGGTGAATGAATCAGATATTATAGCTGGATCCGGAGTTAAATCATTTACATTTACTCCTCTGACGGCAATAGAATAAGGCTGATAAATCCTATTACCACCATGTGAAGAGTCTTTAACATTCACATTCCAGATCCCTTCTGAAGCAGAATCAATTAAAACTACTTCAACATTATTCTTGCTATCCTTAATCCCACCTGTTACTGATTTACCATTAGAAAAAACATTTCCTAAATATGTCGTCTGGCCATCGGGAGAGGTCACTTCCAAATCCAAATCATTCATTAATTGGGTTGAGCTGAATGAAGAGCCGGGGTAATCTGACCATGTTAGTACAATTTTAAGCTCCTCATTCGGCCTAGTGATTTCGAAACTGTAGTCGGATTCTTGGCCACTTGATAGTCTACTTCGATCATCTACAAAAATTCCAATATCATTTTGAGGAATTAAGGAATTAACTAGATCTAGTCTTCCCCAGCCTTCATCATTATTTGGAATATCTCTTGCCCCCATGTCCTGCGCTCCTAGAATCAATAGTGCCTTGATTAGTGATCCTTGAGGTGCTGGCCTCTCCACGATATCCATCAGATATTCTCTTACTATTATTGATGCTCCGGCTGCTACCGGCGTAGCCATGGATGTGCCGCTGTACTCTATGTACCAATCAGATTCCCAAGATGATTCGGCATTTTCAGCTTCTTGGGCCTTGCATGAACGGACATAGTCACCAGGTGCAACGATATCAGGTTTCAATCTTCCATCATCTGTTGGGCCCCTGCTACTAGATTCATACATTTGATTTTCAGCGTCTATATCATACCTATTCACATGCCCACCTACAGTAATTACATTCTTCGCTGTCCCGGGTGGTGCAATCCCAGCATCACCTTCATTTCCAGCTGAAAAAAGTACGGACATTCCCTCATATAGCCAATATTGATCCCATTTAGAGGTTAATTCGTCGGCATCTTCAGACTGAGTATTATAGTCTCCACCCGAATCTATTCCACCCCAACTATTTGAATGAATTCTGGAGTTTCCTGTATTGTAAGCTGAGTTAAGTAGATTCCAAATTCCGGGTCCGCCGAAAGTGTTTGTATCGTCATTTTCCATTGCTTGGAAATAAAGTCCGGCTTCCGGGGCAACTCCTTGATAGTCAATATTCCTAGATCCGGATCCAAGAACTGTACAGGCCACATGAGTTCCATGGCCATCATTAGTGTCAGCTGTTGAACCATCTCCTTCAACATCTACTACTACTATTCCAGAATCAAAATCTCCATGATCTGCGTCAATTCCTGTGTCTGCTATCGCAATTGTTTGGCCCGAGCCAAAAAGATTGATTGAATAATAATTCTCAACGGTATCGGCACCCAAATGCCCCCTGGCTACATTATTAGTTGGTGAAAATTTAATTACCGGTGATATGAATGAAATACTAGGATCATGGGAAATCAATATCATTTCTCCGATTGTAGTAGTGCCTTGATAAGTTCCAATTTTTGGAGAATAGGAATTTGTCAAATATGTCTCTGAAATTACTTCAATTGAGTTATTAAATCCTAATCCAGGAGAGTTCATTCTTTCTCCTGAGATATCTTTCCATCCAGAAATTATTATCTCTACTTCTAAATCTAAAGTATCAAACCATAGATCTTGATGGATATTCAATGCTACAGGAACTCTGTGAGAAGAAGAAAATATAGGATTTTTTCCTAATTCAACTAAGTCATCGAAAATTCCTTGGATTAGATATCCAGATGGTGGAATTGTTGCTCTTATCGAAACATCTTCGAAATCAGAAATCTGCTCTCTAGCATCCCAAAGACCAATATCTGATTTCACGATAAATATCATTAAGTCATCTCTATACGTATTATAGATGTTATTAAACTTAGTACTTATGAGTCCTTGATCATTATATTCTCCTACTCTAGATATAGCTTTTTGGATTCGGGTTTGTTCGATTCCAGAATTTATCTCAGGGGAGCCGAGGCTGCGAATACTGTCTGGATTAGGGGAAATTCTTACTTTCTCTATTTGCTGTTCGAGAATAGGGAAATCAGATTTTTCATGTTCGTAATTGGAACTTAGAGATGAAAACGAAGATAAGATAAGTACTAGAATCAGTACGAATGATTGCGCTTTCATCATTTTCTGCCCTCGATACTATTGATTTATAGGCTGTGGATATTTGGATAAAATTTTGTTAATTTTACATGAATTTATAGTCTACTGAATTTTTAAAATTTTCTCGCGTCCACTCTCCTACTTCATGATTCCAGATTTCGGTTCGTGTTTCGCCAGCATAGTTTTCATAATCAAGTGATATTTGAATTGTATAATTTTCCCACACAGATAGACCTGAAATTAACATTTCAAGATTATCCCCTGAAACGGTACTATGGGCCGGAATTGAATTACTAGAGTAGTCGGACCTCCCATGCTCATTCCCATCATTATCTATAAATCTCATTGAAAGATATACAGATGAAATTTCTCGACTTCCAGCATTCTCTAATTCAGACAAAACGACATGGCCCGGGCCGCCTTGCATATATACAACTTCTAGTTTAACTCTATCATAAGGAATGGCCCAGGTTAAAACAAAGAATATTGAAGATAGAATAATGAAAGCCGAAATTGATGCAAAAATTACTCTGGTTGGAGAGACGACCGCGGCTGCTCTGTCCTCGAGTTTTTCGAGAATTCCATATGCTACATCTGCATCCTCTTCGTTATGTCCAACATTAATTTTTTCAATTATTCCAGTCAATTAATCACCTGCTAAAGAATATATTACAGTTAGGATTCCAGAAGATATTGGTTCGGGAGCCATAATATGGGATGTTTTGCCTTCCATTCCTGTGACGCTAGTGAGTAAAGATAGATCTGAAGCCATGCCGTTCATTCCCACAGTAGTGATGGTTGGAATTCCGGATGTTGTTTGAGCATCTAGAATAACTCCACGTAAGTCGAAGTTTCGATCTCCAATACTCGCATAAGCCCTAGCAGCGGCTATAATTCTCCCACTTTCTACGTCTTTAAGTTCAATAACACTGTAAGGTCCGGCCACTTCCTTGATATGAATTGTCGAGCTTTTGACATTTTCACCTAGCACTTCTAATTCATCCAAAGTTACAGGTGGAATAGCTGGAATATTGGATGCACGGAGGTAGAATTTTCCTACTCCCTCGCCACCTGAACGTACTTTTAGACCAAAAGAATCTGTGGGTTTGACGACTAGTCTGTCTGTCATTCCCTCTGCCATCAATAAAATATCTCCGCGATTGTTGATTGCCCTGCCTTGGGCTTCAATGAATAGAGACATTCCTGAACGAGATGCGGAGAAGTCTAGTACAGGAATTCCCTGAAAGGCTAGATTCTCTGTAATATCAAAATTTGTATCTGGTTCTGTAGATAAATTCATTGAACCGGGGACATTAGTCAAAAACATAGTAGCTGGCCACCATAATTCATCCAGCCATTGCATTTGTTGTATCATTATTGAGCCAATGCCGAAACCATCTTTCCTATGATTTTCGGGTACGGTCATATCTATTGATAATGCTTCACCGAGGCTTGCTTGAATTTCCACCTCTTTTGGAATTTCTTTTACCATCATCTCTGTCCTACTTCCGGAATTACGATCTGTGAGGATAGCGTGAAACCAATCAAGCTCATTAGACATCGAATATAATGAGGAAGTTGAAATCTCAGTTATCCCGCCTACAGTTCTGATATTGAATTCGGAATTTAGTGAAAGAGATGTAGATTTGTCCCTTTCTAGACCTTGGATTGTAACAAAAACATCTTGCCCATTTAATCCATTAGAAATTAGCATTAGTTCTGAATGTCTTGGCTTCCAACCATCAATTGACATCTCCAGAGACCATCTTTCACCATCATTAATTTCTGCTCTTCTGACTGTAATATCTGCCAATGGTGGTAGGTTAGGCATCCAGGACTTGATATGAAAACTATCAGAAATTCCAGATTCTGATGAAGTCAATGAAATTCCATGAACCCATTCTGGAGTTGTCATTAAATTATCTCCCATTGATGACTCCAAAACGAAATCAAATTCGGTATCTGCGTCTAACTGAATGCCAAATTCAAATTCACCAGAATCAGTAGTAGTTCCCGTGGATAAATTCGTTGTAAAATCAGATAGTAAACTATTAACTGATCTACCTAAATCAGAAAATCCGCTAATGAAAAAGGCAATTCCTGTCATCCCACTGGAAGAATTCAACTCTGGGAGTTCCAACGATGGTGTCTCGGTTAATCCTGTAGGAACATTTAGTGAGAATGTAGATGGTAGTGGGTCTATTTCAGCTAGTACAGTTAATGGTTTTTTATCCTTAGTTGGAGCATTACCGACATTGATTTTGAATGTATTTAAACCGTCAAAACTACCAAATGAGGTTCCCATTCCTGCTGCCCCAGATGCCCCCAGTTCTAAAGGAGGGATCCAACCTACTTCCTTAATATCAGAAATTCTAGATGATAAGGAAGAAGTGTCATTTTCTGGATCATGATGGAATAAGAAGTGATTTCCACTCATTGATACAGGAGTAGCTGAATCACTAAGCTGTGATTGGATTGATCCAATTGATTTTTCTGATGACCATGAAAATGAGTCACCGAAAGTAGAAGAAAATGAATCAGGAAAATCTGTTATTACTGCGGCCTGTCTAAGTTCTGAATCTTGGCCTGAATATGCTATAGATTCTATATTTGATGAGGCGGAATAATCCACACCATCAGATGAAACTACAAGTGTGATATTATTTGGAAAATTTGAGTAAGTCACGGATTGATGGGACATATCTACTAAACTAGAAGAGAAATGCTCAATGAAAGAAAGTGATAATGCATTGTTGTTGACTGTATCGATACTGATATGCTGAAGTCCTGTAGATTTGGAGTCAGTAAAGGAAAATGCTTGGAAGCCATCAAATTTAATACTCGCTGCGACTGGTGTAAGAGGTTGCATTAGCCCTTTTTGTGTCTGCTTATTCTCCAAATCTCTGTCTAATCCTAAAATTAAATGATTTCCATCTATTTTTGGATGATTTGAAGATCCGATTTGTAATTCCAAAGATTGTAAGGGAAATGCATTGCGATTTTCCCTCCAGTTATCAGTTAGTAAGACTGTGAATGACTGTCCTGAGATACTACCAGTGCCCACTCCACCACTTATTAGATCCACAACTGTAGAAGGAACCGTATTGAGAATATTACCAACATCTAAAAATAAATCTACAATATTAAGAATTACTGAATCCATAATCCTTGAGAAGAAGTCTAAGTTACTTTCTGAGTCCAGAGAAGTGTCTATTCCATCTTCACCTCCTAGTCCAAAAGATCCGAAAATTACCAAAGCTGTAGGAATTCGGTCAGCTTTAATGAATATTCTTCTATGATCATCTTTTTGACCTTCTCTGGAAAGCCAAGAATAGTACTCGATTGACTCAATTGGCTGAACTGATCTAAGTAATATCATACTATCTGGTGGGTTTGATGGATTAACTGGTAATGTTGGATCATTTACATTTTGACTGGTATCTCTAGTGAAATTTTTAATCCCAATTATGAATCCTAAGTTATCTGGAATGTTACCTGGTAATTCAGAATCTCCAGCTGAACCCAGCATCCTAAAAATTCTTTCAATTTCATCAGATGACATACTTCCTGCTGGCATCCCACGAAGCCAACCGATAGAATCAGTGGCATTACCAAATTCTCCGTCTGATTGGCTTTCAGGAAGATTCGATCTATCTTCGTGAAAATGTATGAAAAGATCAGTGGTTTTATCTCCCCAATATTCAATTGTTGTTAAGCTACGTTCACCTTCAAGTCCGGTTGATGTTGGGAGAACACTGTCGGATCTAATTACAACTTCTGCGGAACTAGGTAACTCCAATGAATTACCTGAAGGATGGAAGCGTGCTTCGATGTATGCTAATTCCCAAACATCTCTTTCTCCGTCATTATCCGGTGGGGAAAAATGGATATATCCGAAGCCAGCAGAAACCCCGCAAGAGATTTCTATCGATGATTTAGTAGTGAGTTCAGATGGGTCATAGCGTTCTGGACAATCGGTCTGTCCAGAATTCTCCAATCTCAATGAGTATGGTGATGAGATTGCTGCAAAAGCAATTCCTTCTTCATTGGGGTCAGGGTTAGTCGTGAAAGGATTTAGGGCGTCTAATAAAGCTCCAGCAAAACCAGTAGATGTCGAGAGATCGAAATAAAACCTCTCAATTCCAACCTCGAATAAGAAATTCTCGGGTGCATGAGTGAATCTGGAATCGATAACCCATACGTAGCTCTCACCACCACCTAGATTTGCTATAGAGTCTGGATCTGAGTAGGAAAATGCCTTAATTAGAGATACCTGTAATGATTTCATATCCGACCATATTTCATCATTATTCCCCTCATCTATGACTTGAATTGAAAATTGAATTCCAGGTTCAATCCACAATTTTGATAGTCCATCTTCAAAACCCCAACCATCTGACGGATTCCAAGAAATTCTTAGTCCAACATCAATATCATCAATGTTATCATTGTTTACATCTACTGAGTGAAGTAATGCATCTTCTAACCTCAATAGTGAAATTAGTGATGCGCTGAAAGTTACCGGTTCGAATGATTCTATTTCATTACCTTCACTATCAGTATATTTAGTCCAGATAATATATTCTGTAATATTGAATAATGTTTGCCATATATTGTCGACGAATCCAGGAGGTCTATCACTGGTATTCGTAAGTAACTCATAAGGAGATGGATGTACAGGATTAGGAGGTCTTGTTTCAATAAAAGTAGAGCTTTCTGTTACATTTTCAACTGATAGAATGGGGTTTTGACTTTCGGAAGATGAGACAGAATTACTTATTTCTTCTATTTTGGGTTCTGCTAAACTGGGAATTAAATTGGAATTTAAGATTTCGTTCCTTTCATAAAGTAAATCAGTTAAATCTTCTAAAACCTCAAAATCATCTGATTTTATTCTATTTTCGGCTGCTGCATTGGAAAAAGGAGAAAGAGAGGGAGACATTAAGATAAGAGTAAAAAAAATGGTCAGAAATTCTGGAAATTTAATACCAAACTTGATACTTTGCCCAGATGTCATCTATACCAACCCGTTGGAGCTCAGTTTTATGGTATTGCATTGGGTGTATTAATACGCATCAATAATTTTACACAATATTAATCACAAGGAGATAAATTCTTCAGAGTTGCAGAAGGGGCAATTCGTATAAGCTGAATCTAATCCATCTGGTAGTTTCAATTGAAAATGTTTATGGCATTTAGAGCAGGATTTTCTGACTATTCTGTCAATGTTTTGTTTTTCATCAATTTCATTTTCTCCATCGATTAAGTTTTCTAGTGCATCTTTCTCAATTGTATTTATCTGACTATTTACTCCCAATAACTCTGCTATTTCTGGAGAAATTTCACTATTAGTTGGTAAAAATGATTCAGATGGGGCTTCAAATTGATTAGATGGTTGAGGTGCAAATCTAGAATTTGTAAATTCATTATATTCTACATCTGTTTTTGGAATTGGGCTATTGTCGTTTACATCTTTTTCATTATCTTCTAGTACATTTACTAATTCATCCATTCTATTTGATACTGCTCTATTGAAAAAAATATATGACGTAATTATAATGGTAGTCAATACTAATATGGCCCAAAAAATACCGGAAAATATGAATTGGTTTGGTTCGTTAATATCTTCAACTTGGACAAGAATTTCTTTTTGTGAACTTAGTCCTGCTTCATTTTCCACTGAATAAATTACATATTGTATTCCAACTTGACTGAATAAATGAATCACAGTAGCGCCATCTTTCCTCAATTCATTTGTACTTCCTTGATTGAATATCCAGGAATGGATTAAAGGCCCCTTAGACTCTAAATCTTCTGCCATTCCTTGAAATTGATACTGATCTCCTAATTTAATTACTACACTCTCATCACTTAATTGAATAGATGGCGGAGTTATATCTACTAGATTAATGATGACTGAGTCTTCCGAGCTTTGACCTGATTTATCTATTACTCGTAGTACTACTTCATGATTTCCGGGGTTATAATCTTGAAAGCTCATATCAAATGAGAATAATGTGGTTTGGTCAGAAACTGAGTCGTTTGAAAATACCGTCATTCCGTCTATTAGCCATTCTAGAGAGGCTACCTCCCAATTATCTGAAAACGATGCAGTAAGTGAAATTAATTCTCCAAATCCCTTTTGAATTTGTCCACTTGAATCTATATTTACTATTGGTTCTGAATTATCCATAACTTCAACAAGAATGCTACTACTTGCACTCCTAGAATCAATAGAGATTGCTGACAATTCAACTTCATAATTTCCGGGTTTATCCCATTTATGGGAAATTGATGGCCCTGTAAAGTCGGTAATTCCATCATTATCAATGTCCCAAAAATAACCAGATTCATTTATTTGATTGGATTTATTTGGAGTATTCAATGCAGATAAAATAACGACTTCACCTACGTCTACAGTTTCAGAAATTTTTTGTAAAGTAATTTTTGGACTAATGACTGGGGTTAAACTGACAGTAACAGTGATTCCAGCGGGATTTAGTCCATTGTCGCCACCGCCCGGGCCTGGTCGGTTATCGATGATAACATAAATTTCCTCTCCATTGGTGTCTGGGGCCAGCCATGGAAGATATCTCTCGTTTGAAATCATTAGCATATCAGCTGAGGAAAAACGTGAGCCTTGATTCCAATTAGTATCTGGCGAATATAATGAAAAAGCAGATTCTGACATGATGAAAATATCAGGCGAGCCTTCCATTGTTCTAGCATAAATCTCTACAAATGTCCCTTCATCTACGGGAAATGGTCCATATGCAATCTTATAGCTGGATGGATTAACTCTGTGAATAGTATCTGAAAGGATGAAATCAGGATGATTGATGATACCAGAATTTAGTGAAATATCCACACTTTGTCCGCCTTGAGATCCCTCTCCTTCATCTTGAGGATGTTTCTGATTATCTAAAACTAGATACCAACGAGTTTCGGCTCGATCTAAAGGTACTTTCCAATGCCACTCTCCTGAACCAGTAAAAAACTCAAAAACGGACTCACTTTCCCAAATTAATTCTGACCTATATGATTGTCCATTCTGATATGCTGCAATTGCATCTCCGGTAAAGAGTAAAATATCAATTTCGAAATTCGATGATATAGTAAAAAAAATTGTATCTCCAGGTTGTTTTATTCCTAAATCCAGCCTTAGACAGCTCTGATCCTCTATAGTCCAATTACCAGGTAAATCATCTATTCCGGCTGGGGAGCAAGAGAACGGCCCTCTAGACTCCGCACTAACTACATGTGCATTAACTATTGATGAAAATATGATTAAAATAATGACTCTGGCAGAAATCATTAACCAACCGTTTACCCTCTACTTTTGAATCATATTGTATTAACGTTCAGAAAATGTGTATATATTTTCATAGATTTCTAGGTATGGGTGTTTGTGGAAACCACCTTAATACAATTACATCTCCTATAGAACGGACCCAATTCCATGGAATTGCAACATGAGTCCTTCCTTCTACAAGATTCTCTGGTGGATCAGAAACAAAAATGTGAGTACATGACCAATTTTCCACTTCGATTACTGTATCATGAACTACTCCGAGCACTCTTCCATCTGGAATAATTACAGGTAACCCTCTAATCTGTGAGGCATGGCGGTCTACCATAGTATCTCACATTAACCATATCGAATGAATATGACGGCGGAAATTACTCACTTTCCCCTATTTTTGTTGGCTTTCAGGCTTGGTCGTAACTTTTCAGCCCCCTTTCCTTTGTTGAATAAGCCCCTTCCTCTTTTACCAGCGCTGGTCTTCCCTCTATGTGCCCTGCCTCTATGACTAGAGCCGTGGGATAGCCAATTTAATTTATCATCTGACTTAATTACAGGGTGAGATGGATCGATTAAAATCACCTCATAGAATTTATTTTTTCCATCTTCTCCTACCCAATATGAATTAAGTACCTCGAGATTGGGATACCTTCTAGATGTTCTTTCTTCTGCCATTCTCTGGATTGATTTGGCCATTGTAATCTTTTTTATACCTGCCTTGGAAGGCTTTCTTTTCATGTGAATTTTACCCTTTCTTAGGCCGCCTCTGCGAACTCTTGTTCTAACAACAACAACTCCCTGTTTCGCTTTATAGCCCACTCTACGTGCAGCATCTATCCTAGTTGGTTTTTCTATCCTCTGAAAAACGGGTTCTCTTCTCCATCCTGCCATCCTTGCTGTCCTATATCTAGCTGGAATGGTGATTTTGGGTTTTTTCCATATTTCGTTAATATGTTTATGAAGGCCCATTTTTACATCACCAGCGGCCCGCCGACCTTAATCTCCTTTATGAGCCTGCTTGCAAGCGGAAGTATATGGTAGACGCCCCCTATGACGTTGAATTGATGTCAATTGACTTGTTAAAGGGTCATGAAGAGGTCATTTCTGATAATGTTTCTAGAAGAGTAAATAAATTAGAAAAGAAGGGATTCTACAAACCAATAATTGTAGATAGAGAAACATGTGTAATTCTAGATGGTCATCATAAATGTATGGCTGCGCATAAGTTATCACTTAGACTAGTTCCAGTAATTCTAGTAGATTATTTAACAGATGATTCAGTAAGTGTTGTGACATGGCCAAATTCTGGGAAGAATTCGATAACAAAAAATGAAGTAATTGAAAAAGGAATGTCTGAATCTCTTTTCCACCCAAAAACTAGTCGTCATCTTTTCGATTTCGAGTTACCGAAGATTGCTATACCTCTTTCAGATTTAAGAAAAAAATAAATTTTTTTATTTTATTACATTTTTTGGCTCTTTAATACCGAAAAGGAATCTCGTAATTTTATTCCTTTTAGCTATCTCAAAGAATAACCAACAATTAACAGCCACAAAGAATGTACAAAATATTACTGCGAAAAGGTTAGTGATACCGAGCTCGGACGAAATAAGTAAACTGAGATATGTTAAGGGCATATGAACAATATAAAATGTATATACTCCCTGATTTAGGTATGTAAGTCTGTGACTTGGATTATTCAGAATATGTGCCCCCCAAGAAAAGATTGTTAGGCACCAGAACCATGAATGAAAACTATGGATTAAGCAAGCAAAAATTGTCTTAGAATTATGGATTATATTGAAACTAATCCAACCACCATCCACATATGGTATTCCGGAATCATACTGTTCGATTCTAAGCCAAATGAATGCAAGGGTAAGAATGATAGTAATAATGGATATAATTATTCGACGCTTTTCGATGATTGCATAATATTGATCTTTGGAAATTATACAAAGATATCCGAATAAGAAGAAAAGAAAATACCAAAACCATTGATATCCAGAACCTAGAAAACCAACCATCCAAGGCTTGAATAGGATTTCTGTAAACGTTAGAAATAATGGAAAAATTAAGAAAATTCCTAAACCATTAGGCAATGAAAAAGTTGATTTGATTAATTTAGCTATTTTTCTATCGGGTTTAGTGTTGATGTAGTGAAAAATGGGAGTTAACAATATTGAATACTGAAATAGATTCCATATAAACCATAGATGCCCCAATGAAAGGATTTTTCCTAGAACTGGTACCCAGAAAAAAAGTGAAAGTAAAATTACCCAAATAAATCCTGAAATTAGTCCTTCTACATCTGGTTCTATATTTCCTAAAATTACTGAACCAACAAAACCTACTGTCCATACTCCAAAAAACATTGGTATTATAAGCCTAAAGAACCGTTCTTTGATGAATTCTTGCCATTTTCTATTTTTGAATGCGAAAGCAGTTCCGAATCCAGATATCATAAACAATGCCGCTAGACGCCACTGGTGCATCCAGTGAAGGAACATACTCGTCGGATCCACAGATTCTTGTGTGTAAAGGTTGATTGCAGCATCTTGTTCATCTTCGCTGTAGTCCAATAATCCAGATCTTTCAGGATTCTCTAAATTTGGATTAATTTGTTCGCCATAAGTTGTCCAATAAATTCCAATTGAAATATGAAAAGGAATTAGAAGACCGAATAAAATAATACGAAGCCAGTCTAAATCATGCCTTCTGATTTTCTTGGTATTTTTCTTATCTATGGATGAATATATGTCATCCAAAACTATCACCGGTTTAGAATGGAGTTGGTAGTAATACTTCTAATTCACGGAAATTAAATATCTATTAGCAGCAACTCTCATCAATACTGTCCTGCGCACAAAAGCATGTTTTTGCTGGTAAAATGTCTGCTCTCGCACTTCTCTCATTGAATAGCTCAGTTATCCTTGCCAATTCTTCTGGAGAGTCGCCTCTTTCTTCTAGACAAAGTTTCAGTCCTAATAGGCCCCACATGTTATCTTTCCAAAGTTCTATATCAGCACGGTATACTTCTTCTGCTTCTTCGACTTCTCCTTGTTCTAATAATAATGCTCCTAAGATATGTCGAACTGGTTGCATCTGCCCCCAAGGCTCATTGTAAGCGAGATTTAGCGAAAGTTCTACTCCTCTACGAAGATGATTAAATGCTTCACTAAAGTCGGCATCTTGTCCATTTTGTTTTGCTAAGAATTGTCTACGATATTCAATTTCTCCATCCAGTATCGCATCATTTACTAAAAGAATACAGGGGCCATCATTAGGATCTTGATACATCAAATTGTTGTGAAGCACTCGACCTGCTAGTGCGGGATTTTGTAATGCATTCTTGAATAGAGCTTGTTCAGATTCTGCCTCAGGAACCATTCCTTTGGAAGCATAGGCAACACCTCTAGCGTAATGCTGCGTTGCAATTGCAGCGGGAAATACATCCACATCAGTATGTAGCGGCTCATTGAGTATTTCATCCCATTTACCAAATCTAATCATCACGTGCCATGGCATTGTTACATATGACTCGAGGAATATTGCCCCCATTGGAATGATTCCAGCTAACATAAATTGTACTCCTGATTCAGCATCTCCGGCTGGAAGTGTACTAGCGGCTTTACGTGCATACTTCATCGCAGTTTCATATTGTCCATCAAACATGGCGCACCATACGACAAAGTGATGATTATGCATTCTGTAAAATTTGTAAAATTGTGATTCATTGCCAGTAATTTCTACATAATGATCATCTGCTTCTACAGCAGCTATGTTGCAATCAATTGCCTCTTTCCATTGACCGACCCAAGCATCAATGTGAGATGGCATGTGTACTAAGTGCCCTAATCCTGGCATCAGAGTTCGTAGAACATCTGCAGCAGGAAGTGCTCTTTCTGGGAATGGAGATAATTCCAATGCATGACAATATAGATGACATAGTGCTGGATGTACTTTTGCTTCTTCACTACTTTCAAAGGCATCTTCTAGAACTTTGACAAGCAATAAAGTATTGTCATCTGCTGGAGTTATTTCGCCAGTAGAAGTATTCTTATCCCATAGTTGCCAAGCTTTTAGATTCATTAGAGCTTCAACATAAATTGCAGTAATGTCCAAATTTCCCTTATATTTTTCATATAAAGGAGCCATTGCTTCTGCGAATGCGATATTTAGTTCTGGACTGTTGCCCATATTAAGGACAGAGGGATCGGCCGCATCACGAGCTTCTTCAGAATGCCTTTCTGCCAATGCATCGATTAAATCTTGTTCCATTTCAGTACATCCGTCTTTTAGAGAGATTGCTTGTTGAATTGGATCATATCCTGATCCTAGGCCAGGAGTCCAGTTGTAGTTTGAAGAAACGCAATATGCAATTCCCCACCAAGCCATTGCACAACTCGGATCTAATTCTGAACACTTTGTGAAACATGCAATGGCCTGTTCATGGTTATAATTCAGCATGTGCCCATAGGCGCGAACGAACATTTTCTTTGCTTCTTCATTAGAAAAAGTTAGACTTTCTACAAATTGATAATTCTCTGGCTTACCGTAATCATATTCTTCTGGAGCTAAACTCATATTTTTTTGGGAATTAGCAAAGAACTTAATATTAGTCCTATAATTATATATATATTCAGAACTATTCTCTATTCTAGATTTGATACAGAATTTGTTAAGTTTAGGCATAATCTTCAATTAGTATCTCATTCTGAGTCGGTTAATGAATCGTAGAACACTAACAGGGCAGAGGAAAAATAATATTACTCTTAAGAAAATGAAATCTAAGAAGCGAAATGTACAGAAAAGTAACAATTCTAGTTGTGATAGTCCGGGATGCGGATGTGGAAATTAGTCATCTATTGCAATTAGGTTAGTTTTACTTCGAAAATTAATAATTCTATGACATATAATTATTAGATTCTATTAAATAGCTATTAATACAGCCTGAAGTCGGGGTAAGGCATGAATGATGAAAATCTAGAGAAGAAGATTCCGGTGACTGTTTTGACCGGTTTTCTGGGATCGGGTAAAACAACTTTGCTTAATCACATACTATCAAGTACAGAGCACAAAATGAAATTTGCAATAATAGAAAATGAATTCGGAGAAATTGGAATTGATGAAAATATCATCGTTGAGAGTTCAGAAGAGAGTATTATCGAAGTGATGAATGGATGTATCTGTTGCACAGTTAGAGGTGATCTTACTGAATTACTTGATAGTATGTATGATAGAATAAAAGACTTTGATGGGGTTTTGATTGAAACAACGGGTTTGGCTGATCCAGCTCCAGTCGCACAAACATTTTTTGTTGATGATAGAGTAGTAGGCCGTTACAAATTAGATGGTATTATCACAGTAGTAGATTCTAAACATATCATCCAACATGTGGAAGAAGAGAAACCAGAAGACGTTGAGAATGAAGCTGTGGAGCAACTTGCCTTTGCTGATAGAATTATATTGAATAAGATTGATCTTGTTTCAGAAGACTATTTGAAAGAAGTTGAGAGTAAAATTAAATCAATAAACGGTTTTGCTCCTATATATCATACTCAGAACAGTTTAGTCGATACAGATTATTTGATTGATATTGGATCTTTTGATTTAGATAGAACACTTGAAATGGATCCTGAGTTCTTGGATACAGATGCGGAGCACGAACACGATCAACGAGTTACATCTACAAGTTCTAAATTTGAAGGTGAATTGAATGTTAATAAACTCGAAAAATGGATAGGTAACCTAATGGAAAATAAAGCACAGGACTTGTTTCGATACAAAGGAGTACTTGCAGTTAAGGGAATGAATCAGAAATTCGTTTTCCAAGGAGTCCATATGCTCTTTGGTGGGGACTACAGCGAAGATTTCATTTGGAAAGATGGTGAAAAGAGGGAGTGTCGATTTGTATTTATTGGTCGCGATCTTAATCATGAGGATTTGCAGGCCGGATTGATGGAGTGTAAGGCAGAGAAGTTACGTTTCAAGGAAGGAGATACCGTGTTAGCGAATATCGGAGAATTCACAGAAGGAAAGATTCTCAAGTGTTGGGATCAAGGTAATCCATACCGAGTTGAAATCCAGAATCAAGAAAGGACTAATGTTTGGGTTCCAATTGATAATGATCAATTTGTTTTAGAAAAAATTTGACGATTTAGAAGGGTAACTACCATGCTTGTATTAATACGGTAAGTACAATATCTTCCGAATTTGAATTTTCTACTGCTAGACAATATTCATTATCGGAATTTACTAATCCATCAATTGAAATCTTGGATGCATCAGAAGTTATGTTAGTCATACTTAACTCACTGATTATATCATGAGGATCCCCCATCATCCAATTTCCACATTCAGATTTTTCCATCCAAAGAACATTCCATTCGGGATTATCGCCAGAACTTATGTTAGTTCTCCATTCAAAGTTGGAAAATCCTGTAATTTGCAGATATGACCATCCACTATCGCCCGGAATGGTTACTAAATCATCGGAAAATGTAAATCTAGGACTTTCGGAGTCAGTGCTTTCCATTGTGCATCCTGTAATAGGGATAGTTAGAGCAAACATGATAGATAGAGAAAATAAGAGTTTATTCATTGATATTACCATTTGAGTTTTTCATATATATTTTGCTCTTTTTGACCAAGATAGGTTAATTTTGTAGTAGTTGTTGGAAATAGTCAAGAATTACTTGGATTGATAATTTAAGATGGGAATATAGAGACGTAGGGGGTTTTGATGTCATACAAAGATAATCTTAGTATACATTTACTGCTTCTATTTGTTGCAGTTATATGGGGTTCAACTTGGTCCGTAGCAAGATTCCTAAGTTATGGTCTTGGAGAGGAGAATGTAGCAAATTTGGGGCCAGCAACCTCAGCATGGCTTAGGTATGTTTTTGCTGTTGCTGGTTTCATACTCTGGTGCTGGATATACAAAAAAAGAGATAGAACAAGGATTCTTCCTGAGGGTGAAAAAGCATGGAAATACACCTTCTGGATGGCATTACTAGGTACAATGGGATATCAACTCCTTTTTATGAATGGAATGAAATGGACTGCAGCAGGTGATGCATCTCTAATTATTCCAATGAATCCAATATTTACTGTACTTTTAGCAATCCCAATGCTAGATCAGAAAATCAGTCCTAGGATGATAATAGGATTGTTCATTGGATTAATAGGGGTGATAACTGTAGTTGGTTGGAGTCCGAATACTGATATACCATTCAATCATAGATTGACTGGAGCAGTAATGATTGCTTTAGCTGCTCTGACATGGGCAGCAACAAGTAACCTGACTAAAATGGCATTACTAGATGGATCAATTGGTACCTCATTCGAAATTGTAGTGTGGTATTCAATAGTCGGATGGGCACTATTAACTCCATGGATGCTGGTAGAGATTTGGAATTCTGGAATACCAAGACCCAATTTAGCTGAATGGTTTTCAGTGGCTTATCTTGGTCTAATTTCTACTGTTCTAACCTATGCATGGTTTGCAAGAGGGATAGATAGAATTGGGGCCACTGCAGCGTCATCCTATGTATTCTTAGTCCCAGTATTTGGAGTTCTCAGCGGATGGTTATTATTAGAAGAGAATATGGGGATATCCATGCTTATTGGTTTCGGTACAATAGTCATTGGAGTCAGAGAGGTCCTAAAAGAGTCTGAAAGATTGACAGACGGGCATCAAATATAGCAGAATAATTGAATCAGAGCATGGGTTCTCCACATTCTGGGCACTCGATACCCGGTAGCCATGCTCCTGGCATGTATCCGCAATTAAGACAAATTGACAGAACGTCTGAATCCATGTTCGGCCTTTCATATTATGATTTCTAAACTTTACTAGAAATCAAAGAATAGATACTTTTTCGATGTGTCATTATATGGTGGCATTACTTCCAGGTAACGATGAGGGATGAAAGGGGTGCCCAGTTAATTACTCCGGTACTACTTGTC
>DAJW01000002.1:5056-5395 GCA_002496485.1 Euryarchaeota archaeon UBA36 | reverse complement strand
TGTTTCGAAATTTCTGTAAGTAAGGGCCGCCGCCTGATTCAAAGCATGATTCGACTTCTTGCAAAAATAGATCAAGTCCGCACTTTAGTCTGTAAACAATTGAATCTTTCTCGACCTGCTCCCATGAATTTCCTTCTTTGTGCCAAATTCCTTGTTCCCATAGTTCTTTACCATTTAATAATGCTTTAGAAGAGTACTCATCAACAAAATTATAACACCACTCCTTGAGTTCAGTAATTGACTCTATAGATTTTGGCCTCTTCATCAATATTTCACAAAGAGCATCTTCAATTACGATTCCCAAAACCTGTGATGTATTAAGAGGACCTGATAGACCTA
>DAJW01000002.1:4486-4671 GCA_002496485.1 Euryarchaeota archaeon UBA36 | reverse complement strand
GAAAGCCTAGAACGAGATTTGCCTAATGGTCCTCCCAGAGGTGGTTTTCCAAATGGCATGATTTCACCTATCTCGATTCAAAGGAATAATAATCTCCAGAACTTTGTTGCTCTCTATCTTTCCTACTATTGTTCTTATTTATCCTAGGTCTTTTAGAATCATGATCTCTTCTAAATGTAATATTT
>DAJW01000002.1:2227-4175 GCA_002496485.1 Euryarchaeota archaeon UBA36 | reverse complement strand
AAATGTAATATTTACATCTTTCAAAAATCTATTCATTCCTTCTCTAAGCCTAAATGGCCCTTCCGCTTTACCGTGTGAACCACCTTCACCATCAAAAACTAATAATGTGTCACTTAAAATATCAATAAAATATACATCATGGTCTATTACAAATGCTGATTTTTCATTTGACTCCATAGTTCTCCTAATCGCCTTTGCTGCTTCCATTCTTGCATTCGCATCTAAATGGGCTGAAGGTTCGTCTAAAAGATATAAATCAGCATCCCGACCTAGGCAAATTGCGATTGATACTGCTTGTCTTTCCCCTCCAGATAGTTTCTTTACTCTTTTTGCTAGAAGTTGATCAACTCCCAATGCTTTGATAACATTGACATTAAATTCACCACTTCTCCATTTAGCGCCAATTTCACTGTCCAACCAGAGTTGTACACTACAATCCATATCAACATCAATATGTTGAGGTTTATATGAAACTGAGGATTCTGTTGTAACCCAACCATCATCATATTCATGAACGCCGGCAAGTATTTTGATCATCGTTGACTTTCCGGTTCCATTTGGTCCAACCACACCGACAACTTCACTTCTATGAACAGAACCATCTCCTGTCGAAAGTTCAAAATCGCCTAATTTCTTTTTTATTCCAGACCATGAAACTACTTCAGTACCAATCTCAGAAATTCTATCTTTATGATTCAAGAATTGAATTGGTTTATTTCTAATACGAACATTTTGTTCAGGAAGAAAACCATCTAAATAGGTATTAATCGCTTGTCGTGTTGACCTTGCTGGAGTGAAAATACCGAATGCACCTTTTTTACCATAAACAATGTGAATTAAGTCGGCTAATACATCCAAAACAGCCAAGTCGTGTTCAATTACTATCACTCTTTTAGTCTCTGAAAGTTTCTGAATAATTTTCACTATACGCATTCTTTCATGAATATCCAAGTAAGAGGAAGGTTCATCGAAGAAGTAAACATCTACATCCCTGAGTATAGTAGCACAAATTGCCATTCTTTGTAACTCTCCACCCGATAATTGCTGAATAGTTCTATCGAGTAAGTGATCTATTCCTAGGTCCTTAGTTGCGATATCAAAGATATTCCTTTCATCTACTTTCGATAATAAATCTCTTACAGTCCCTTTTACTCTCTTTGGCAATTTATCGACATTTTGTGGTTTAACTGCTATTTTTATTTCACCTTTTTTAACTGATACAAGGAAATCTCGAAGTTCACCCCTAGGTAATGATTCAATTATTTCATCCCAGTCGGGTTCTTTATTCAACCAGTCACCCAAATTAGGAGTTATTCTTCCCGATAATGCATTAATCGCTGTTGATTTCCCCATCCCATTGGGTCCTAAAATACCAACAACACTATCTTTTGATGGAGTAGGTAGTCTAAATAATCTAAAACCATTCATCGAGTACTTATGAATTAAATCAGTTTCTAATTCACTAGGTAATTGCTCGATAATTAAGGCATCATGGGGGCATTTGTTAATACAAATACCACAGCCAATACATAGACTCTCAGAGATATGTGGTTTCCCAGTTTTCTCATCCATGATTATACATTCTTGACCATTTCTTACTGGTGGACAGAATGTTTGACATTCATCATTACATTTTTTAGGTTGACAATTGTCTTCCTTCAAAACTGCAACTCTCAGAATACCACCTCTAAACTGTCTAAACTATTCTCGCTTTTGAAATCGCGCCCAAAAAAGAACAAAAAATGTTCTTTGAACAGGCTACAATGCCCGCCATCATTCAAATTAGGCCCTTTAGGTGCTCATGTCCCTTGACTAATCTAATTGTACAAGGAGTAGGGAACTTCATACTAGCTTTACGAAGTGCATCTCTAGCAGTAAGATAGTGATTAGGTTGAACCTGTATTGAAATTACTCTTTGTCCTCTCTTTACGCGAGCAGCAGTTCCAAC
>DAJW01000002.1:0-2040 GCA_002496485.1 Euryarchaeota archaeon UBA36 | reverse complement strand
CCCTTGACTAATCTAATTGTACAAGGAGTAGGGAACTTCATACTAGCTTTACGAAGTGCATCTCTAGCAGTAAGATAGTGATCAGGTTGAACCTGTATTGAAATTACTCTTTGACCTCTCTTTACGCGAGCAGCAGTTCCAACGTTCTTTCCAAAAGCACATCGCATTCCTTGAGAAACACGGTCAGCACCGGCACCAGTCGCCTGTTTATTCTCCCTGAGTACGTGATGTGGGAAAGTGTGGACTCTTAATGCATATCCTTGTGCCCCAGCCTCATTACGGATTGTTGAATTGGAAATAACACGGGCTGCCTCAAGTGCAGTATGGCGAATTTGACAGTTGTTATCAGATCTAAGTTCTACTACAACAGGAAATTCTCCAGTCTCTGCTGCTCTTCTATTTCCTACATGGAATTGCATAATACGGTTATTAGGAACACCGCCTATATACTTGCGTCGAGTATACGCAGGACCTTTCAAACGTCGGTACATTGATGCGGGTTTACGTGCCATATTAGACCTCCAAGCAACCCTGCGAATAATGCTCCCTTTATCACTTCTCCGCATGATTAGGTTATTTTGATTTTTTTAAAAGTACGCAAAAATACCCTCTATTTGACAAAAGCCTTCATGGAGTATATTCTACACCGACACACTATGGCGAAGGGTTGGCGGAAGTTTCTCGAAGAAGAATCTGAACACCAATGGTTAGCAATATCACTTTTCTTCATTTTCATTATCATTGGTGCTTTTGCCATTCATGGAACAAGTAAACTAACTGGAATGGATATAACAAATAATTCTGAAATGCCCAATTCAAGAATTATGGATATTCAACATGACTCGCATGATGATTATACCGCTATTGCACATACATCCGAAGGAATGTATTTGTATCAATTTCATGACGATAAAGAAATAGTAATTCTTGAACCGAATTCTAATAATCAAGGCTACAACATTGATTTTTTATCATTGATGAATAATGGAACTATTTCTACTTCAATTTCTGAAAATTCAATCATGTTTATCGATAATGGCATTACTTCTTATCTCAATTTAAGTGATGAAAGAGGTTCATTTAATATCAATCAAATTTCACAGAATTATAATCAAGATCTAGATTCAATGATTCTTATTACCGATGAAGGAGGTTTCACTAGTTTTAGAGGTACTGGAATTGATGGTATGCCAAGTTCAGCTACTCCGGAAAGTAACAATGTAGAGTGGAAAGAAATCTCAGCGGTTAGTGAAAACGAATGGATAGCAACCGGTGTTTTAATTTCATCATCTGGCACTGGTGATAATCCTGCTTCCCCTAGTATAAATCCTGTAGTTGGACATGTAATATGGACAGGAGGTTTTACTGCTCCAATGATTCAAGAAATATATCCTGGAACTGATGGAGAATTTCATTCAATGATCAAAATGGATGATGAAATGATTATTGCAGGTACATCTCAAACTGTAGTTTTTGATTCAAAAGACAACAGTTTCGAATCTATTGACATAACCAGTAAAGCAGCGCTGAAAAGTGATTGTGATACAATATGGTTCTTCGGATCAATGCACTCTGAAACCGTTATCAAGTGGAGTGAAGATGATTCAAGGGTTATTGAACTACAACATAAAATACCAATAGAGATTGAAACATTCGATTCTTTTGGAGAGATGATTTTCATGTATGGAACAGATGCTAGTGGCAATAATAAAATTCTAACTTTTGATTCTTCATCATACGGTTCTATAGAAAGCGGAAGAGGGTTTTTGAACTTCTCTTTCATCCTAATCTTTTCCATTGCCTTTGTTGTAATGGGATGGAATGTTTATGATAGAATGAGTTCTTAATGTTTAAACTGAATAATCAGTATATTTTCTATTTTCCTTTAACAACCTTCATGTGCTGTATTCAATGACATGTAACTCCAGCGTAAGCCATGGATGTGATGCGATGTCAAAAAGGGGTATGATGGACCAGTTTATGGAAATCAAATCCGAGCATCCCGATACAATTCTATTTTTTAGAATGGGGGATTTTTAT
>DAJW01000070.1 GCA_002496485.1 Euryarchaeota archaeon UBA36 | reverse complement strand
TTTTAACATATCATCATACTCACTTCTAACTTGCATGATGGCTCAGATATGTGATTTAGAACCTGGTGAATTTATATGGACTGGTGGAGATTGTCACCTATATCTGAATCATATTGAACAGGCGAAATTACAAATTGAAAGAGTTCCGAAAAAGATTCCTAAATTGAAATTAGATAAATCAATAAAATCGATAGATGATTTCACAATAGACAGTATAGAAATTATTGGTTATGAACACCATCCACACATCTCAGGAGAAATTTCGGTTTAGGTGATAAAATGAAAATAGGCATGATAGTAGCTATGGATGAAGATGGATATATTGGAAATGGGAATAGTCTACCATGGAAGTTAGGCTCTGATTTGAAGCGATTTAAACTATTGACTGTAGCGGATGGATTCAATGCGGTAATTATGGGAAGAAAAACCTGGGATTCATTACCAGATAAATATCGGCCCCTCCCAGATAGATTGAATATAGTCATGTCAAGAGATACAAATTGGGATAATGATGATGCGGAAGTTGCATTATATCATGGAAGAGCGATTGAAATAGCTTATGCGGATGGGTGTGATGAATGTTGGATAATTGGTGGCGCGCAAATTTATGAGTTATTTTTGGATAGAGTAGAGGAAATTCACGTCACCAAGGTTCATACTGCTGGAAGTGGAGAAGTTAAATTCCCAAAATGGGACAAAACTAGTTGGGAAGAAGAATTGATTGAAACGATAGAAGATAATGAAGATGATGAATTTACTACAACTTATTCAATTTGGACGAGGAAAAATTGATTTATCTTTAATCATTCAATATTAGTTTGCAGAAAGAAAATACACTGTATTAGAGTATCAATCATTTTTTCGGCAATCTCATTTACCTCATTATGATTGATATGAGTTTCCCTCCCTTTAGGAGATCTTCCAGCTGCCCAATTTGATGAGCATGCTAAAGCTATGTGAGGGAATTCAGTTTCTGAAATTAGCCTTGATTCTGGCCCTAGTGTCATCCCTACTACATTGGCGCCCAACTTTTCTAATACATCAATTTCTGCTGGGCTTTCATATTGAGGGCCAACGCACTGAGCTATAACTAAATTTTTGAGGCTATTACCTTGTATTTTATCGAGTATTGTAGAACATTTTGCATTATATTTCGAGTTAAAATGTGAGGTTCTATCTGAGTGAACTGCGTTACTATCGTGGAATGTCCAAGGTATTTGAGTTAAGTCTATGATATCACCTATTATTCCAATATTCCCTGGAGGTAATTCATTAATTATTGATCCTACAGAATTAATACTAATTATAAGATCTGGATTACAACTAGATGCAGCAAATACATTTGATCTATGGTCAATCATATGTGGTGGAGTTCGTGAGTTCTCATCCAAGTGGTGTCGATCAATGAAAAATATTTTTCCTTCTGAATTTTGAATAATTCTTATTGGTACTTCTCCCCAATTTGTTTGTACTTTTACATCTGTGATTTCTGAGTTTTTTTCTGCTGCAGCAATATCAGCTAGATTAAGCATCCCAGTACCACAAAGCACCGCAATGCGGGACATAGTATCACTCCATGAGTCTGTCAATTAATTCTGATTTCTTGCCAGAAACAGGTTTTCCTACCTCTTTCAATAGATTCTTTAAATCTGTAACAGATAGAGAATTATATATTCTGTTAATTAGTTCAGGTTTAGTTCCTTTAGAATCTAGATTAAGATTATCAGCTATTTTAACCAAATCTGCTTTAAGTTTACCTTTCAAATCGGCTAGTGAGGATTCTTCTTCAATAGTTTCCTTATTATCATCCCCATCATTATCTGAAATTTCTGTATCAGAGTTGTCGTCAGTAGAGTCATCAGTATCTTCTTTTTCTTCTACATCTTCTATTTCCGGTTCAGAAGATACTTCGTCCATAGTTTCTTCTTCCTCATTATCAGTTAATTGACTGTCTTCGGGTGCGGCAGATTCAAGTTCTTGAGCTTTAATTTCTTCAAGAGTAGGACCTTCTTCCATAACTACTCCAGATTGGATAAGTTCACTTTTCTTGAAGAAGGCTGAGCGAACAGGCTGAACCTTAGTAGCAGCAGCAGTAATCAATTTTTCAAGGGTTCCATCCAATAATGCCTTTTGTACAGAAAGCCATGTTGTACTAGAGCAGAATTTTATTATTTCATTTCTAACTACCATTCTAGATTGTTGTTTTTGACTGGATTTGGCTCTTGACCTAGTAACTATGAAAGGTTTCAGTCTGATAAAATACCCATCTTCAGTGACTAAATCCACTGTATCATCAATTTTTCCCCTTTCTCTGCGAATTTGTCTTCTTTCATAATCTTTCATTACGGCATGTCCAACGAATTCTGTAAGAGCATCAGATCCTATAACATTGTTTACTTGGAATTTGATTTTTATATGCATTTTAGAGAAATCGCCATCTAATTCATTTTGCATCATTTCGTATTTCCTGCCAATGAGCATATTTTCTTCTTCGGCGAGGGTTTCACCAATTTCCTTAAATGACCAAGGATTCCTAGGAGCCCGGATTTTATACCATCTCTTGGCTTTCCATTTGTCTTTCTGCTTTCGAGCTGCTGCTCTTGCTGCTGCGCCTTTAGCCATTTGAAATCATCTCCTTTTACCGAGGGCTACCTCGTATGCGAGCCGTCCGACTTACAACCAGTATTTGAACGAAATGCAACATTAGCTATTGAATCTAGGTACAAATTGAATAGATTTGGCTTATTCCAGCAATTATGTCGTTGCACAGAGGAGTATGGGAAGTCTATGCAAGTGCTGTTGATAATGTTGAGTTGATTACTGATGCCTTGAAATGGTTAAGTGGAGAGAATTCAAAAATCGAGATTGAAAAAGAGAAATCTGTTTTTGGCTCATTACAAACTATGATTCGATCTAGTATGAATTCCAAGGATGCTAGATTTTCCCTAAATCTCTTATCAGAGGATAGTAAATCTGCATTGATGAATAATAATGAAATAGAACGCCGTATTGATGACGAAAAGAATTTTCATATCAGGATAAAATTATCTGATTTGGTAAGGGGTGACGTGAAATTATCAGACAGTCAAGAAGATGTCATAGTCAAGGGTAAATTCAAGATTGAAGCTTATCCTGGAGATGATACTGTAACAAAGATTACAGAAATTTTCAGTGGAAAATAAAAAAAAAGTTACGAGTTTATACAAGTCTTCTTAAATTGGATATGCTTAGAGTATTTATGACTCACGTAGTGACAAGTGCATGCGTCGATCACAAATATCAAGATTGTGTGGCTGTTTGCCCTGTAGAAGCCTTTAGAGAAGCTGACAACTATTTGGTAATTGATCCCGATGAATGTATAGACTGTGCAGCGTGTATTCCGGAGTGTCCGGTTGAGGCAATATTTGCAGATACTGACTTACCTGAAGAAGAAGAGTCATGGTTGGAGAAGAATGAAAATGAGTCTCCTGATTTACCAATCGCAGAAGGAGATTCTCCTGTTTTAGGCGATTAAATGTTTCATAAATTTCACATTATTCAAATAGGTTCATGAAGGTATACTAAGAGGGGCTAATGTGTCAGTAAAAATTGATCTCGAAGATTTCAGACATGGTACTGAATTACTGAAGAGGGGTTTTGCCAAGATGCAAGAGGGCGGAGTGATCATGGACGTTGTAACTCCAGAACAAGCCCAAGTTGCAGAAGATGCTGGTGCAACTAGTGTAATGGCACTAGAAAGAGTTCCAGCAGACATCAGGGCTGATGGTGGAGTTGCAAGGATGAGTCATCCGGATTTGATTAAAGGAATTTTAGAGACCACTTCTATTCCAGTAATGGCCAAAGCTAGAATTGGTCACGATGATGAGGCAAGAGTCTTAGAATCGTTGGGTGTTGATATGATTGATGAATCAGAAGTTTTAACTCCCGCAGATCCCTTCTATCATATTCCAAAAAATAACTACACAATCCCATTTGTCTGTGGATGTACTAACTTGGGTGAGGCAGTCAGAAGAATTGTAGAAGGTGCAGCAATGATTAGAACCAAAGGAGAAGCAGGGACTGGGAATGTTGTAGCTGCAGTTCAACATGCTAGAATTGTAGCTGCTGAAATTGACTTGATTACACGTTCAACTTCACAAGAGTTTGAAAATATAGCATCTACGATTAGTAATGGATTTAGGAGAATTGAAGAGAAATCAGAGCATTCTTTGAGCTTAGTTGATACTCCTCTAGGAAGTATTAACGATTTACATGCTGGAGTTATGGAAGTTCTTGCCGAAATAAAAGAAATGAGAAGATTACCGGTTGTGACTTTCTCGGCTGGTGGCATAGCTACGCCTGCTGATGCTGCACTACTAATGAATCATGGAATGGATGGCGTATTTGTTGGCTCTGGTATCTTTAAATCTGAAAATCCCGAAACTACTGCAGAAGCTGTAGTTATGGCTACTCACCACTATAAAGATGCGAAGAAAGTAGCTGAAGCTTGTGGCATGATGGCAGGTAAACCGATGGATGGGTTAGAACTAGAGAAATTAGACGTCCGTATGGAAGAAAGAGGTTGGTAATTACTTTTTTCTATTTCTAGAAGTTCCAATTTTTCTGCCCTTTCTTTTTTGAGAGATTTGTTTCTCAGATTTTTGAAAAGTACTTGGATTAACGCCTAAAGTCACTGATCCATCATTCATCAATTGTTTTGTTAATGAGTCTGCCAACTCTTCATCCTCATCAGGAGTTCGTAATGCATCTCTGACTGATTTATTATGGTCTATAATTAATTGTTTTCTTTCTTCATTTTGGATTTTAATAGCCTCTCGGATTTCATTAACTTTCGAAAGCATTTCCACAACTGTGGAATGAATTTCATCTGCCTTTTTGCGGTGTTCAATAAACGATTCATGTAATCTATCACCTTCCCCCCTAAGGAAATCTCTTTCTTCTAACATGGGTTTAATATTGGACCAAATCTCATCGGCTTCCTTGTGTTTTTCAATCATTAAATTGTGTTCTTCGTCCGATTCTGATTTTAATTTCTGAATTGATTGTTCCAAATCTCCTAAGTCTACTTTTATCAATTGGAATTCCTCGACGGCAGGTAAAAGTTCATCTTTCCTAGAAATTAATGACTTCAATTTCTTTAATAGTTTATTTTCCTTTTCTAGAGATAACCTGCCGTCAGTCATAATCTGGTCTTCTATTCTCTCTATTTCACTAACGGTTTCAGATAGTTGTATCAAAATTGATTTACCGGGCCCATCGTCTCTTCTTCCTCTTTTCTGACTAATGAAATCTCTAATCTGTTTTTGGATAGCATCTCTTCTAGTTTGATGAATTTTTGCTTTATCCCTGATTTGTTTCTGCTCTTCCATTAGATTTGAAATCTTTTTTCTTAACTCAACGGCCTGCTCCTGAACTGAATTTCTAGAATCTGCGGATCTTTTCGCGGATTCATTATGGGTATCTCTATTGTTTCGAAGTCTGGATAGTTTTGTCTCCATTGCATGGAGCCTGGAGCTTAAATCTTCATTACCTTGCTCATCGTACTCCATGACTGTCGGAGAGGCATCGAGTAATTGAAACGAACTAAAGGCCCAATAAAGATGAAATGAATGGAATAATTGGAGAAAGTATCGCTAAACCTGCACCAATCATGAATAAGGCTCCTGTAGTCATCCGAATTCTTGTTAGTAAATCTGACCGGACCTGGACTGTAAGAACCTTGCCGGAAAGGAGGTTTCCTTCTACATCTTCCAATCTAACAGTAACTGTTGCTTCACCCATAGTTGATGGAATTAAGCTATGCCAAATTATCCCAGAATTCATAACTGCTTCTTTCAAGTCGAAAAATAGAAATTTACCGTCGGAACTATGGGGATTAATTCTTAAACGGTAAACACATTCATTTGGCCTGAAATCTGGAGTCTGGATTCTAATAATTACGTCTCGCGCTTCGGAACCATTATTGAGAACATAGGAGAATAAATTTGCCTGCCCTAGGGTTAGATTTTCCATATCTACATCGAACCATATATCAGAATTATTTTCACTTGATAAATGCGCCCTTAATCTATCATGTAATCTAAAAAATGGAGCACATCGATTTCTGGCATGCATTAGTAATCGATCGAGCGTTTCTTCTCCTAATTCGGAGTGGTTGAATATTTTGTCAAGGGTTTTTGAATCAATTAATTCAACCAATGCTTCTCTAAACTCTTCTTCGTCTATTAGTCCAGTCCTATGCATATGCAGATATTGTAGTAGATTCTCCTGTAGAGTTGAGAGAGTAATTCCTCTTTTCAGATTATCAGAAAAAGAACTAACATATTTCGATAATCTCACTGCCAGTATAGGATCGACATGGGGCCTAATAACGTCGGTGAATGGTTTGTCCAATAGTGCTGGGTGAATCGGTGGAGAAAATGCATCTAACAATCCCCATGGCTTCACTGTATTCATTCTTGGCCTATTTGAAACTAAATAAACACCCTGACCAGACAGTAATGCTCCGGTAGATAGAGCGATTAATTCCTCCACATATGGTATGCCTTCTTCGGTTGAAAACCAAAAAGAAGCCCCCAAAAGAACCGTAGAGAGAATCATTAATGAGGTAGTAAAATTTAGTTGACGTGAAGCTCCGGATATAACTGCCTTCATTTCTGCATATCCGTGAGCTGATTTGAATGTGACACCGGACTTTGTTATTTCTTCAGTTTCTAATTGGAAAATCTTGTGAGTTACCCATAACAAGTAATGAAGAATAAATAGAAGCATTAAATTGGCTATCATAATTACTAATGAAAGAGCATAAATTGCAGAAACGAAAGTGGAATTGGTTAGAACATTCTGAGTTATTTGGTCCCACCAAATTGGGTCAGAATTCCTGAATGTTTGAGCCAAACCAAGCATAACTAGTACCAGTAAAGGTAGAAATAAAGTAAGACGAACACCACTGGTAATCAATAAATCGTCAAGTCTAGTAAGAATTAATTCTCTATTTTTAAGAGAGAACTTTAGCTCTTCATTCGACATAACTTTGGGAACGTCTTCTGATTTAACCATTATTTCTGGGGCTGAAGGTACTTCCTGTAGAATTGAATTTAGAGAACTTAGATCACCATTTAACGGCGATTTATCTTCAATTTCGGAGTCTTTAGACAATTTTTCATCATTATCTACGTTCTCTATATTCATATCATTCACCTATTTCTGTTAAACTGACTAAGACCGACCTTCCTAAAGATGATGAGATTTTAAAATTCGCCCCATCAAAATAATATTTTCCATCTTTGAATTTAATTTCTGAATTAATTCTAATCCCCATTTCATTAAGAGTAACCATATCAACATCATTGACTAGCATCAATGATATTACGCCTTTACTATTCATAGGCATATTGGTAATTGGTAAAATAGTTCCTGATTTGATAGATTTTACATCTCTATCTATGAATGGTATTTTTTTACCATCTACAGATTTTTCTGGATATCCAAGTAGACTATCTAATGCTAATTCTAATTCTTCATTTACAGTATGTTCCATTCTACATGCAATAGATTTGTAATCTCCTGTGAAACCTATGATTTCTACCAGTAATAACTCTAGTAGTGCCTCTCTACGTTTTATTCTTGCTCCATAATTGAATCCTTGTGGAGTCAGTCTACATCCCTTGTAGGAAATGTATGTTAACATATCTCTTGATTCTAGCTTTTGTATCATCTCGGTTGTAGATGCTGCACTGACTCCCATTAATTGCGCCAACTGTGTGGTTTTTACAATGGAATCTGGAGTATCATAAATTATTTCGAAAATTGTTTTTAGGTACATTTCTTCAATTTCACTGAAATCCATACTAATCCCTTCCTATCTTAGCTAGAAACTCTGTCTTACAAACTGGACACCGAGAAGTTACTGGCCTCTTATCTATCGGGACTCTCAATTTCTGATTACATTTTGGGCAATCAAGTAAATCCTCATCGGAGTGAGAGGTTAGTAATTCAGAACTTGAATTATTATCAATTTCAACACTCACATCCTGTAAATCTTTAGTGTTGAATTGTTTTGTGCATGATGGACATTTAATTTGTCCCATATGACTTGCGGGAACCCTTAGACTTTGACTGCAAAAAGGACATTTAATTTCGATTTTTGTTTCTTCTTCTTTCTTTTTTCTGCTTACTCTAGTCTCCCTTAAGCCCGTTTCCGACGTGTATGGAGTTCTTTCAGATATGGTCCCCCAAACCAACCTTGATGCTAAAACTAATGAAATTCCAGCAATTATTCCTATCGCAAGTGAATTTATATCCACCGGGAATTGAAATTCTTCTTCTTCAATCATGGATTCAACAGACATTACTGACTCTGATGACTCTGAATTAAATACGGTATTTATGGTCCAAATAAGGCGAAAATCTACAATTTTTTCATCTGGCCAATCTACAATCTCTACAGAATTAGTGTAGGTATCCCCTGGTGAAATTGATGGAACTGATAGTTCCGAGAGAATTTGATTTGTTGATGAGTGTAAAATTCTAATCATACTATTGGGACTTTGTGTGTTACCATTATTATTCAATGAGAAATCAACAATGGCTGATGTCCCCTTTACGGGATTAGAAGGAGTGATTTTATCGATTGACGAAACTGGAGAAATATAAGGAATTATTAGCTCGACGGCAGAATTATTACTTGAGTTTGGATTTGATAACCACCCATTTGGGACTAAATTGAATTCGATATATTCCACCTCGGGATTTCCTAAATTAATTGACATTTTTCTAATACCTGGATCTAGTTCTAGATGTATGGATTGGAGAATGAATTTTCTATTTTCATTGAAACCAATAATCTCGAATATTACATCTCTATTTTTACCTTGGGAAAGAAAAGTTGAATACTCTAATTCTAAACCGTCAGAAATTGACCATTCAAATGAATCAATTGAGATATCAAATATTTGTGGATTTAGGACATTGATCTCGAATTCACCAGAAAGTGATTCATTCACTATTCCATCATCACTAAAAATCCACCAATTGAAGTAATTTAAGCCAATATTGGTGGCAGTAGCTATTACAAAAATCTCAATACTTGATCCTGATGATATATATTCCGATTGACTTTGAATTAATTCACTTGAATAATTATTTTGAATATACAAAATTATATTTCCGGAATTATTTCCTTGATTGGAAACTAATATAGAGGCTTGGAAATTATCGCCTAG
>DAJW01000037.1 GCA_002496485.1 Euryarchaeota archaeon UBA36 | reverse complement strand
AATCCAGGAGATGCTGCAGCAGAAGAGAGATTTAAAGCGATTCAATCATCTTATGAAAAAATTGGAACTGCCGAAAGTAGGAATGAGTTTGATCAAAATAAAAGAATGGAAGAAATGTTCAGTGGTGGTGGAAATAGCTCTCAATTCGGTAGAGGCTTTGGTGGAGTAGATATTGGAGATATTTTTTCTCAATTTATGGGTGGAAGATCATCATCTAGAAGAAGAGAAAGTAACTTTGACGGGAAAAGAAATAGAAAGGATGTGAAATCAAAAATTCATAGAGGTGCAGATATTGAATCTGGTTTAGATATCTCACTAGAACAGGCAATTAATGGTACGGAGTTAGAATTCAAACATAGGAGATTAAAAAGGTGTTCAAAATGTAATGGTTCTAGTTTTGGAAGTTCAACAGCGTGTCATTCATGTAACGGTTCGGGAGTAGTTACCAAGGGCAGTACAATAACAGTGAAGGTACCACCTAATGCAGAACACGGACAACAGCTTCGTCTAAAGGGAATGGGGCATGAACATCCAGAGGGAGAATCTGGAGATTTGACCATAACTTTGAGACTAGATGCTAAGGATGGAAGAAGATGGGAAGATGGATTATTGATTCAAGAAGTTAAAATTCCTTTTTCCAAGTTGATTCTGGGTGGGAAAGTCAGAATTAGCACACCATCGGGAAAGTTGGTACAAGTTGAAATTCCTAAAGGAACAAAAATTGGAGATCGGAGAAGGATTCAGGGACAAGGGTATAATGGTGGTTCACTAGACATTGAGTTTAATCTTGAAGAACCTGAAGAATTAACAAAAAAACAACAATTGGCAATAAAGAAATTAAGAGATTCTGGACTATGAAAATACACAACCAGTCAAATATTAATTGATAGAGGGTAGGTTATGAGGGACTTCGGTAGAGTTGCAGATTATATAATTCCAAGAAGTAAATATGCACATTTTGCAGTTGTTGTATTTACTATACTCATGATTCCAGGAATATTCGCAACATTCGAACCTATCGATATAGAATCATATGAAATGGAGTCTCCTGAGCTTGATGCTAATCAAGTATTAAGGGATGAATTTACGTCTGCAGGTAATATATGGGGCTTTGGAATTTTTGTAAGAGATTCTAGCTTTTTTGGTGATCCGGAATCTGATGTTGATATGATTGCAGATTACCCGCCTGAAGGAACTGGAATAATGAATCCTCAAGGCGGAGTATTAAATCTTTCAGTTCTAAGAGAAATAGATAACAATGCCCAGATTCTTAGGGAGCATGAAGTCTCAGAATTTTACTTACCAATTGCTTCGGAGATTTCGGGGGACCCCGTGATAGGAGTATTAGACTTAGCAAATGATTTCAGATCATTCATGTCAGGTAATTCTTCTCTTACTTCCGCGAGAATAAATCCATACAAACTTGCAGCAACTTTGGATATAAATGCTTCAACTGAGCCACCTTCTACTAATTGGACCGATTGTGGAGAATTGGAATGTCTTACTTTTGATGATCCAGGATTAACTCAGGCTCATATCGATTTAGCTGCACACAGAATGGCGAATAATAGCCTAGGGTCATTCCTAAGATTCTTGTCTAATGATAGAAAGTTTGTTCCCGATTCAAATAGTCATACAATTGGCCCATTCAATCATGAAATTTCAGAAGAAGGAGAGATTATTTCTAATCAATGGGGCCCTGGTAGATGGACAGCTTCAGCAGCTTGGCTAATAGTCAATTTCGACAGAGAAAAAATGCAAAAAAGTGGTTGGACATTTTCTTGGAAAAATGCAAGTGTGGATTTCGGGTATAGAATATCGGGTGTGACTTTAGAGACTGATCCATACAGAAATTCTGTGGAAGATTGTAAAGAAAAAGAAGAATTAGGTAAGCCATTATGTTCAGTTGAATGGCTTTATCTAGTATTGGAAGAGGATTTGAGAGAGACGGATGAAAATATTGTCTCTCTGATGTTTGCAGAAGGAATAAATGTTGAAATTAACAGGGAATTGTTATCGAGTGCTTATCTAATTTTTCTGATGGCTATAGCTGTAATGTTTCTTCTTTGGTTGAGTCTGCGTAGAATAACTGATGTTGCTATAGTTTCAACTAGTTTGGGATTATCACTATTTTGGATGTATGGTTTGATTGGGTGGGCAGTAATTCTGGGTAAAGAAACTGGTTTCGAAATAATTTTCAGATCACAGTTCTCTAATCTGCTTCCTATCTTAATTCTGGCTCTAGAGATTGATGATAGTCTTCATAGCCTACATAGGTACAAAGAAGAGCGGCGTGCAGGAAAATCATTAAATGATGCTGCGCATAAATCAATTTCCAAGGTTGGAAACGCGATAATGCTGACATCTATCACAACAATTGTGGCATTTATGGCAAATCTGACTTCGGATATTGCAGCTTTACGCTCTTTTGGAATAGAGGCTGGAATAGGCGTTTTTTGTGCATTTTTCCTAACTGGACTATGGGTTCCACTGACACGACTAGACATAGATTTATGGTTGGAATCTAAAGAAATGTTGGAAGAGGAGCCAAAAGATATTGTACACTTAATTCCTAAATCTTGGCTAACGAAATTAACTACTTCATCGGCTAAATTTTCTCCAATAGTAATTGTAGCGGCATTACTGATTACGGCATTATCTACTCCAATTATGCTTTCATTAGAAGGCGACTTTCAGGTCGAAGATTTTATCGAGGCTGATTCGGATTTAGCTGTTGGAGTAGGACTAATTAATGAGAGATTCAGTGATGAAGGAGAGCCGGCATACATCTTAATAGAAGGTAACATTACTAATCCTAAGGTATTAGATGCTATAGAAGAAATGAGAGAAAATGTAAATTCACATGGCCCTGGAGACTCGGATCAAATATCTAGATTACCAAATGGAGAAGTGGAACTGATTGGTATTGATTTGATGTTATGGTATACACGTGCTGCAATGGCTTGGAATCAAACGCCATTTGAGGAAGCGGGATGGAATTTTTCACTTAATGATGGTGGGATAGGGTGTAAAGCAATCCAAGTACCAAATAGAAATATGGATTTTATTTTCATTCCCTCAATAGATGATAGTAGATGTTTAGCTTTCATGTACGGGTTCATGAGTACAAGAGGAGTTCCTGCGAGTGGCGGATATCCTTCATTATCTACTAGTATTGTTGGCGAATTTATTCAATACGAAGGAGTTTTAGATTACAACAGGCCCTGGCTAACAGAAAAAGGCAGTATAGCTTCTTTCCCGAGAACTTCTTTACGATTCGGTTTATCCAGTCCGGAACAGTTTGCTTTGGTTGAGCCGGCATTAATACAGCTAAGAGGCGATATGCAGCCACTGCAAAATTTATCTTCAACCCCTCTAGATCAAAGAGGCGATTTAGAAATAGCACTGAAAGATGAGGATTTTCCTATTTCCTGGGCAATTCCCACAGGTGAGCCAATTATTCGGTTTGTGGCAGCAGATTCTATGCAAGATGATCTTCAAGAAACGCTGTTGCTTGGAGTAATTTTGTGTATGTTCACTCTATGGTGGGGATTCAGAGAAGAAGAGAGTATGAAAGAGAGATTGTCCAGGGAAAGTAAAAATCCTGCTAGATTTATATTTAGAATTGCTACTAACTTAGTAATTCTGGGATTAATTTACGTCCTATTAGTTGGTTGGGAAAACATATTGTTGTTTGGAATGGCTACAATTGTTCTTTCATTGCTATGGGGAACTGTTCCATTTATTTTGGCCGCTATTACAACAGCTCCGATTTTATTGATGATAATTTGGTTGTATGCATTAATTGGTATTGCTGGATATGGCCTAAACATGGTAACTGTCTCAATTGCTGCAATATCATTAGGTGTAGGTATAGACTATGTAATTCATGTAATTGAAAGATTTAGAGAAGAGTGGGAAGCGGGCGTTAACACTATAGATGCTTTAGGGACTGTTGGTGGGGCATCAGGACTTGCACTCTTTGGCTCAGCGGTTTCAGATATGACTGGATTTATGATGATCAATCAGTCCGAGATGGGATTCTTTTCAACATTTGGCCTATTCTGCGCCATTATGATAGCACTATCACTAATTGCAAGTATGATTTTATCCCCGTCCATTTTAGGTTTCTTTTACAAGAATAAGAATTTCAGAGATATAGAAATAGAAAAGGCAATATAAGTAATTGATAGTGAAAGGATATGACAGATTGGATATTAGTTGAAACAGAAGGTGGTAGCACTAGGATAAACATGGGAGCAATCAGTGCTTACCAAGTTCCGAAATCAGGCGATTCGTTGCTAATATATACAAATGACAGTTCTCTTTTTGAAGTAGAAGAAAAATATCAAGAGGTAGTAAAGAGATTGGACTTGTATTTTGAAATTATTGATTCTTAAAATTAGATATAATTATTCGATTTCAATTAGATTGGC
>DAJW01000106.1 GCA_002496485.1 Euryarchaeota archaeon UBA36 | reverse complement strand
AGTCACTAAATATTTCGCCATTGTGATATATATCTATTCCAAGAAGAGTGAGTTCCAATCCCAAATGCCTACCTATACGGGTTATTGTGCCACCGCTCCCCCAAATAATCATCAGTTTATCATTTTCTTTAATTAAATCTGAGATATGATTGGCAAGGCCTTCGATAATTTCATCTTCTGAAGCCCTTTCTACTTGCTGTTTAGATCCCTGCATAAAGCGAGGACTTGATGGAGTCCATGCTTCTCCGTACATTCTTACTTTCCACTCTCCTTTCAAGTAAACTTCTTCATCGAGATCCATTACTTCAGTTATACTAGATAATAAATCTCCCTGCAAAAATGAGAGTAGTACTTCTGCTGCTGCATTGGGTGTGGTGGCAAAACAACCTGAATGCATCTTTACTCCACCAGGCACTCCTATCAATGGTGTTTCATTTCCTTTCATTGCATTAACAATGTCGCGAGTTGTGCCATCTCCACCCGCATAGAGAATAACATCTACTTGATTGGAGATTAGATCATTAACTAGGTTGGAAGTGTCGCCTGCAGAACTTTCAATTGGAGATGAACCTAAATTTGTGAAATCAAATCCGGCTAACCAGTCACCGCCCATTCTACCTTGCCAAGTTAAAAATTCGGGATTTATATTTGTTCTATTTAGTCCGCTCTTCAATAATTGTTCTAATTTAGAAAGACATTGGGACATTCGGGGGCCTGCTCTATCTTCAGCTCCTGCGGCTCTAGCTTCCTTTGCTCTGCCATCGCTACCTTTGAATCCCAATTTACCGCCTAGGCCGGCATCAGGATTAACAAGTATTCCAACTCGCATAGTTGAGCCAATAGGTCAATATTGAAGAATCCCTTCATAGATATAATCAGTAAATAAGAGATTTAATTTGATAGGGGAGTAGCCAATATCATGGCTCGGAAGAGGGATATTCCTAATTTAGAAGACGCTCTTGAGAGTGGTTTTTCGGAATTAAATAAAGGTGAAGACAATATCAAAATCGAAGAAAAACCAAAAACAATTCAAAGTGAAGTAGTTGAGCCGAAATATGGTTTGAAAATTGATTCCGTCGAATCTCGAGTAAAATTTATCTCAAAACCTATTGCTGCGACAAGAAAAATTGTTGATACACCAATAAATGCTACAGAAAATGAAAAAGTCGAGAGAAATGATGATAAAAAATCTGTAAAGAAACAAAAAGTCTTGGATTCCCCAACGAGTAATATCGGTGATGATTTTGATGTTGGGTGGTAATATTATGCGGGTTGCGGTTGTGACTGGGGCAAATAGGGGAATTGGTAATTTCTGGACATCCAAACTTTTAGAAGAAGGTTGGAAAGTATATGCTGGATATAGAAATGATTTGGGTGGATTGAAAATTATTGAAAATTCAAACTTAATTCCTTTAAAACTGGATGTAACTAACAATGATTCTATTTCTGAATTCTCGATGAAAATTGATGACAATATTGACTTGCTAATCAATAATGCTGGAGTTCCGGATGGTAGATGGAGGTCGGTTGAAGAAATTGATGATGAGTGGGCCTTAGAAGTCATAAATATTAATTCTCTAGGGCCTGTAAGAATGGTTAAATCATTGTATCCGAAATTAAAGGGTGGAGATTTAACAAAAATAATCATGATTAGTAGTTTGATGGGATCTATTGATGATTGTAAAATTGGGCGGTCATATGCTTACAGAGCATCAAAAACAGCATTGAATATGTTCGCAGTTTCAATGAAAAAAGAATGTTTGGAAGATAACATATCCTTTCTAATCTTGCACCCTGGATGGGTAAAAACAAGAATGGGGGGCGATAAAGCTCCCGTTGAACTCGAAGACAGTGTTAATGGAATGATGAAGTTGGTTGAAAATCACAAATTGGAAGATAGTGGGAAATTCATGTCTTTTGATGGGAAGGAAATTAACTGGTGAAGTTATTTAATACCGGTTTTTAGGCTATTTATGGCTGCTAATGGTGCTAATGGTTTACGTTTTTTCCAAGTAAAAATTAGTAATAATCAAGCACAACATCTACCAGGGGCAATAATTAACAAATTTTTCTCCAAAGTAGAGATGATAGTTGGCCTAGGTCCTGAAGATTCAATACCAAGATGTATTGCTAGGGTGGAATTTAGTGATGTAAAGTCATTGGAACGAAACGATCTACTGAAAGACAGTTTTCAAATTGAAAAGATTTTGTTGGAGGGTGATGGTTTTGCTTATGTTAAGGTTAAAACTCCAGGAACTATTCAAGTTATGATAGCAAAGGAAGAGGAGTGTTGGGTTGTTCCTCCAACATTTATTTCAAAGGAAGGTGGATTTTTTATGACCATACAGGGAACTTCCAAGGGTCTGAAATATGCACGAGATAATTTAGTATCATTGATTCCAGAGAAATTAGAAATGAGGATTTCAAAAACCATTAGTGCAGATTGGATTGCTGCACCTAAATTACCTGAGCGAAGACATGTTGTAATGAGGACTGCTGTTGAAATGGGATATTATGATACTCCAAGAAAATGTACACAGAAAGACATTGCTGATTTATTAAGTATTCAACAAGGAACTGTCGCCGAACATTTACAATATGCTGAAAGTATAATTGTCAATTCTTGGGCTAAACAGATATCTCTTTCATAGACCTCTTACAGTAAGTATTGTTGCTAGAATAAGTAATAAAACTCCAAGAATAGTAAATGACGTTTTCAAGAATCCCGGTTGTTCCAGTTTTGATTTTATCTTTGAACCGAGACTTGACCATAACAACATTGCAATTATTCCCCCTGATGTAGTAATTGATGAAATAATAATTATTCCTAGAATACCACCACCAAAATCACTAAGGAATTTGGACATTATCATGAATACCATTACCCATTCTTTTCCATTCACATATTGCATCAAAACGCCCGTTTTAAAACCAATTTTAGGAATGCTTTCAGGGAATTCAAGAATTTTATTTGAGCGCCCGAGAAGTAAAATTGCAATGGCAATTAAAAACATAAAAATAGAGCCTAATATGTTTAAAATCAATCCAATGGTGCTCTCTTCGTCAAATGAATCAACAGCAAATCCACAAATAAAATGAATCGAAATAAAACCTACTGCCATTCCTGTAATTAGTGAATAATTGCTCTTTTTTCCGTGTATTGCTGCATGAACTGTACAGGTTATATTATTGGGGCCCGGGGTTATTAAACCAGCACATAATAAAGCCAATAAATATGCTAAAGACTCCCATTCCATGCACATGATAAAACAATTTATTGTATAGTTGTTTTGAAATGGAATGAATATAATTATCAATTATAATTGATACAAATTACCTATGGGAGATGATTTACCACTCTTAACTATGGTTAAATCTAAGCAAATAAATGAATCTCCTGGTGGTCTGTCAGAGGAATCTTTAGAATTATTAGATACTCTAAACACATTATGTTCATTTTATTCAATTGAGGATTTCGTTAGTTTTATTTTCTCAGAAAAATTCACAAAATTGATTGATTGTGATGACCCATGGTTAGTTTTTGAAATTGGTTTGTATTTAGATCATCAAAAAAATCTTCAATTTATAGCCTCAAAAAATAGTTATCTATTCGTTGACAATGTAAAAATTGAGTGGAATAATGGTTCTCTAAGCAGCAAAAATAAAAATCAAATTATCACTGAATTGGGTAAGTGGTGTGAAATAGCATTTAATCCAAATGCTAGATTTGAATAATCAATAGAATAATGAGCAGCAGGTCAAGGAACCATCGCCTGCTCGAAATTGGCTAACATCTAAAACCACTGACTCCAAACCTAATTCTTGCATTTTTTCTAAAACTGTTGGATAGCCTTCTGCAACAAGTACTTTATTACCTGGTAATCCAATTGTATTACAACCATATGTCTCTTCAATTGGCATCCAGTATACTTCTGAACCTTCTGGAAGTTCTCCAAAAGCATCTTTTGAAAGCATTCCTTCTGGGGCTATGATTACATTGTCTGTAGGAGTAGATGCTATACTCGTAAGATGAAGGGCTCCTTCTGGAATATCAATTATTCTAAGCTCATAATTTAAATGGTGAAGTAGGTCTTCTAATTCTTTTATTCCTTCATCGTTAGTTCTAGAGGAGCGCCCAACAAAAAATAAGTCACCAAGTCTGAGAATGTCGCCTCCATCCATTCGAGCGTCCCCGCTCATTCGACAGATTTGTGCGCCGCCCATTTTTTCAATTAAATAATCTGCTATTGGTGGTTGCTCATTTACTCTAGACGGGTGGCCCGGTACAGGGAGTAAGACGTGTCCATCAATAATTACTGCTTGATCTTCTACAAAGATGCAATCCGGATGATTTTCATCCGCTGATAATACTGTTACCTCTATTCCTGATGCTTTCATTGCTTCGCAATATGCAGAGTGTTGTGCTCTGGCAAGTTCAATGTCGGTTGGCCCGCTACCAAAATAATTAGCAAGTGCTGAGTGATATGAATCTGGAACTGAGCGGGTTAGTGCTCGGCTCTTCTGATCCAATCGGACAGTTGCCATGATTTAATCCCGCAGATAGCCCCTCTTAATGATTAGCCCTTTAGCGGAATTTGATTTCCTAAACATGTAAATTGAAGGAAATTAATTATCATCCATTTGGGAAACTAGTTCCAATAAATCTTCTTGGACAAGATCAATAATCCAATCATAATCTCCCCACCATATTCTTTGATACCCATTATGGTCTATGAGAATGGTTCCGGTTGAATGGTCAATATCATAATCGCCCGGATGGTGTCTACCGGAGGTTTGTTCTGTTTGATTTGTTTCAATAGAAAAGCCAACATTGAAATTATTCCAAACAGCACTTAATTCATTAAATTCTGAAGATTCAGGATCAACGTCGTTAATGGTTAAGTGTGTCCAATTAGACTTTGTCCCTAATTTCCATTCTGTTAAAATGGATGTGTTATCCCTCCATGGGTCAACAGTAATTGTCAAGAATTCTATTTTGTCAAGTTGTGATTGGTTTAATGATTCGTGAACAATCCTTAGATTATGAGTCACAATTGGACATATATCATAGCAATTAGTGAATAAAAATGCTATGATTACAACCTTTCCTTCGGTCGATTCTTTGAAGTTATATGTTTGATTGTCGTTTGTAATCAGCGTGAAATCGTTTGCCTTCTTTCCGTTCTCTATTAGGTCTCCATGAAAGTTACCGAAAAATGTGGATTCTGGAGTAGACATGCATCCTGGTGTACACATAATTATTGTTAATAATAATGCAATTAACCACTTTTTCAAATTCCCACCTCAAATATCATAACCTAAATATGGTTTATCTATATCTAATTGTGTAACATAAAGTCCTGTAGAAATACAAGATGAATATGTTATTCCATTGTGATGTTCAACTGCCCATAAATAAGGAACCCATGAGAAGTCATAGAAATCTGAGCCTAGAACCTGTCCATCTTCTCCATGGGGTAGGTACCAAGCAACTGTTGCCTCTGTGTGCGTAGCAACTCTGTCGTCGGGATTGGTAGGAGATACCAATGTCTCGATGTCAACAACCCACAAACCAGCATGATAATGTGAGATGTATAACCTTGCATCCCAATCTCCACCTCTACTTTGATCTTCGATTTCTGTTGTTGGGAAATAAGCACTATCTAGATTATGGGGTGAAAATAACAACCATTCATCATCATGAGGATGTTCTACGCAATCAGCACCATAGCAATGGTCATTTGCTGTTGGAATTTCCCAATCCCTAATTAATTTAGGTTTGAATTTAAATTGCCCATCTACTAATGTGTACTCTGTTGTATCGATAAGATAGATGATTCCTGTTCCAACGCTTGTCGAGAGAACTTCGACGGCAGCAGTGGTAACATGGACCGGTTCATCTGAATAGCCTAGGTGAGATAAGTCGAGCATTTCAGGGAATGGTTCAGCATAATGGATGTAAGAAACTCTACCTCCGTTTTCATTACCTGTCGTCCCGCTATCGGGTTGTCCATCGCCATCCAAATCTAAGAAGTCCATCCACAGACCTACTTCTTCTGCTCGCCAGCGACAGATAATTGGATTTCCTAATCCAGATTTACATGTAGTTGCGTGTACAAGATATTCTTCTGGAGAATTAACAGGATGGGGGACATCTGTAACATCAGCAATTCTAAGTCCTGCTTCCCAATAACTACCATAGATGAATGTTCTACCAAATCTAGGATCATTGGGGTCTTCCCCCGGCCATAATTGTACAGTCATATCGTGGATGTAAATCCATCCACCTCTAGTGGTTTCCCAAGCGACTTCATACTCTCCAACTTTAATTATTGTATGACCGAGTCCTGAAGCTCTTACTCCTGGTAAATTACGAGATGCTGAACCATCTAGATTTAGATGGGCTATGGTAACTCCACCACAAGCTTCTCCAATTGCATCCTCACATTGTTCATAATCAGGGTTTGCAACAAAGATGTACCATTCACCATCGATCATATGGGTATAGAGGTTGTGTGGGCCGCTAGGGTGGTCTGAATCATACCAAGAATCTATCCAAGTTGGGTTTTCTTTGTCTGTTACGTCAATTAGAGTAACGCTAACTTGTGCTGGGTCACTCCAGTCTCCTACATTTGGATCTGCATAACCTGGATCTATCAATTGATTCTGTTGAATTATATATTCACGGCCATTATATTCCAAATATTTTACATCGAGAACTTGGGTATTTGGATCTGAATATTTACCCATAACTGTAGTATTATTAGGGTTAGTGACATCTACAATATGCATATCATTCCAACCAGCAAGGTAGGCATATGTTTCACCATCTGGAGTTGTAGCAACTTGAACTTCTGCATTACCAGGGGTAGTTAATGGGTTGAAATCTAACAGTTCCATGTTAGCTGTACCGGCTTCATGTTGGGAAGCATTGGAATGGTCATGCCCTTCGTACTGATAAAGCGGGTCATTATCATCGAATGATATCTTAGGTTGGGTTTCTTTTTTATCATCTGAATTTGAAAATACATAAACAGTACTAGAGATGAATAACGTAACTAAGAACGCTGATAATAGCACCTCCTTGGTCCGCATGTATAGTATGCGAGAGTATCTTCCGTTTTGACTTTATGTTATTGGGTATTGGCTAGTAATGATGCGGGTGCTTAGTATTGGAGTATTTGTCGCGACATCTCTATTGATGTTAACTTGCATTCCATTAGATGTAGAAGCGCATACACCTAGTATAATCACATCTAATTTATCTGAAAATGGCCCTATGCCTTCAAACATTACTGAAACTACTGATTTTTTTGAAGGAGATTCTGTATATTTTAGGATGGGTGACAACGGTGAGAATGTAACCATGCGAGTTAGTATTGATTTAGATGGAGATGGTGTTTTTACCCAGTCAAATGATGTATTCTCTAATTGGTTGAATTTTTCCTGTGAACTAAATGAAAATGGTACAGAGTTATTAGATGAGAATTGTTCAATTTCATTTACTTACCAATTTTCAGCTAATAATTCAACTGGGACATATTATTATCAGGTTGAAAGAAGAGTTGAAGAAAATTATACTAATTCTTGGATAAATACAATCTATGTTGGAATAGATATTCATTTGGAAGATGGTGTTCCCAATATTGGTGATTGTTTTGGTGTAGGTTGTGAAGAAGATTCTGAAGATTTAGTCGAGTCTAAATCAAATAATTTTGAATTGGGTATGGTTGAGATTTTGATGGTTATTTCTGCAATCGGTGTAATTGGGTTATCAATTAGTATAAT
>DAJW01000067.1 GCA_002496485.1 Euryarchaeota archaeon UBA36 | reverse complement strand
ATTGCAAATTTCCTATTTTTTTTCCATCTTCTTGAACGCCAGATTGAGGATATTAAATTTCTAATTTTCACATATTCATCCGCACTTTCAGTTAACCACTCAGACCACATAGTATCATCTGAATTCGGTTCAATAGTATATATCGGCAATCCATTTCTAGAATTTTGTGAATGATGGATAAGACGTATAATTTCTGGATCTGGTATAAAGGGAGCATCAATATCTAATTCCTTTAGATTATTAATTAGAATCGAGAAGGAAGTACCAAGAGAGCTAACGGAATCAATGTGTATTCCTGGACTTTTTACGTCGGATTCTTCCTCTTCCTTTATGGTTTCTAAATCATCGGAAGACTGTAGAATTGCTAGTCCGTCCCATTTTCTGATTCGTAATTTTTGTGGCATCCTGACACAAGGTAAATATGGCCACAGGATAATTTGGCCGCCTTCTGGGTCTTTGAAGACTACAGAGGTCCAAACTAGTTCGCGTAGCTCCATGATAATGCGAAGGGCATTGTGCCATTGAATTCGACGGTAAATAATAGGAAAAATGTAGCAAATATACTGCAAAGTTAAGTCTAATGGTCTTTCTTGAAGGATTGAAGAGCATGGAAGGACCCTATTCTATTGAGCCAGTAATCGTTTTGGATGAAGTTTTTCCTGGACATACTAATGCATTAAACACACTATTTGGTGGTAGATTGATGTCAATTATGGATACAGCCGCAGGTATGTCAGCATCAAAATTTGCTCATAAGGAATTCGTTACCGTGTCTGTAGATGCTCTAAAATTCAGAAGACCAGCTTTTCAAGGTGATATAATTAGGACAACTGCGAGAGTGGTATGGACATCCCCAAGGACGGCTGGGATTCATGTAGTTTCATGTAGACTTTCAAGATCAGAATGGGTGGGAGAAGAAATTTGCTCGGGTTTTTTCTTCATGGTAGCAATTGACGATTCGATGAAACCGGTTAATATTCCTCAGTTTATTCCAAATACGGACGACGAAAAAGAAATGTGGAATAAGGCTAAATTAGCTAGAGATGCAATGAGAAAATAATTTTGTTTGGCGGATAAAAATACGTTAAAGAATACAATCTGAAAATTGTTTTTGTTCCCATGAACTTAAACCATGATTCTTTGCTCGGGCTCCGGATGTACTCACTGGGAGTTATGGCTTCAGCTGTAATGGATAGTTTTGGGGAGGTAATTTATGCCTGATAATTCAACCTCTGAATTAATTGGTGGACTAAATTTAATTGGTACCAGTGGAAATTTTTGTGCCATACTTACTGAACAACAAATTACGTTGGAAAGGATAGATGGAAAGGGAATTAGGCTCGATTTAAGTGCTATAGATAGAATGAGGCACCTGAAAGCGCCTATGCTACCAGCTGGCACTATTTTTCTCGGATTAATTCTAGTTTATCTTGGATTTACTACTGTCGTTCAACCGATAAATATTTTTTCTATTCTAGCTGGAATGGTAGTTATTAGTATGAATCTGATATCGAGATATTCTATTTTGGCGGTAGAGACTAATGCCGGAGATAGGCATCTAATTTCTGGAACTGAAGGGAATTTATTGAAATTATGTATGATGATAGAAAGAATTAGGCATGGCAGTAGTATGGATGAAGCTCGAATAGGGCTTGAGGGGCTTGAAACTGAAATTCCTACTTTTCCAGCACTTCAAGATGCAAAAGGACTATTGGGAATTGGTGAATATGGACATACTGAATTTAATGGAATCAAAAGTGAAATTTTGAATTATCCTGAAGAAATTAACGATATTCGGGAAAACTATCATCAACCAGTTATAGACAAAGCTAATGATGAGCCAGAATTTAGTCTGATGACTATTGATGATTCGATTAGTGAACAAAGTGGTTTATCTGCCTATGAAAAGGCTTGGGGGCAACCGGCCCCATCTTGGTATTCTGAAAGGAATATCAGTGATATGAACAATGATAGATTAGGTTCTGCTGCATCAGAAGCTGCAGAGAGTCTAGACTTATTTGCAGATGGCGGTATTTTTGATGATTCGCCTATTGATACAAAAAAGGGAGAGATTGTCAGTGATTTCCAAAATGAATATGAGGGTAATAATTCGCCATCATCTAGTGCACAGATGATTAAAGATGCATTTAGTAAATATGGGGAGCCTGCAGTAGCTTATGTTAATGATTTACCTCCGCCAACCGAAATTGCAGTTAGAGATGATTGTAAGGCTGGAATTGTAAAACAGGCATTAGCAAAGAAGGAATTGAATAATGCCAATAAATCTAGAGAAGCAAATAAAATAAATTCTCTAATTGGTTATCCTGGAATTAATAAACTCGCTTCATCGATGAATCTTGGGAAAGCGACTTCGGTAGATAGGAAGAACGTTACAAAGCCATCGAGTTGGATAGGCAGACTATTAGGATCGGGGGCAAATAGCTACAATAATAATCCCAAACAAAAAGATGTTTACAGGGAAATTTTAAACAATAAAAATAACAGAAATCGTTTCCAATCATCTCAGCATATTAGGCTGAGAAGTGATCAAGAACATCAAGCTCAATTAGGGAACAGAGGATTAGGAATGAATGTTAATTCTAATAATACCCAAGGCCAAAAGGCTCTTGGAGAAATAGTTTCTCAGGTCTCTGGCATTAGAAATACGAAGGATCATGCGGAACTTGGGAATAATCAGTTCAGATTTAGTGATTTAAGGGCAACTTCGTCCGAGGATGACCCTCACCCACTTCCAGGATTAAAGAGATTAGGATGATTATAATCCTACTATTCTCCTGTATGAATCTAATCTAGCATGATAAATGCCCCTTTCTAAATTCTGAATTGAAGTTGATCCTAGATTTCCAATAGAGAATGAAGAAGTAACGATTGCGTGAATTAGTGCATTTCTAACAATTTCTATGTCATTTAAAGAGCTTAAATTGGATGATATATTTGCTAAGAATGCTCCTGCAAAAGAATCTCCGCAACCGGTTGGATCTACAATTTTAGAAGTTGGAAATGCAGGAAGTGAAATCAAACCGCAAGGAAATTTAGCTAGAACTCCTGAGGCTCCCCTTTTAATAATCAATGAACTAGGTCCTCTTCCCAAAGATTCTCCACCATGTAATGAAGTTCCGGATAATATGGGCTCAATTGCATGAATAATCATATCAGTTCCTGCAATTGCACAGGCTTCTTCTTCATTTAGGATTGCTATATCTGCCATCCTAATTGCTTGCGATAGACTTTCAAACTCAGTTTCTATCCACAGCATGAATGTATCTATTGCTGAAATTCCTGCATTATGACACTGATCAAAAACTGAAATTTGAGTCAATGGATGAGTATTTGCACAAAATAATACATTAGGAGAATTCCATGTTTCTGGAATGACGGGATTGAAATCGCCCAATACGTTTATTTCTGTTGAAATTGTTTCAACATTTTCCATATCGCCAGCATATTTTCCGGACCATCTGAATGTTTTACCATCTAGATTCATGATATTACTAATGTCTATTCCCCTCGTTTCAAGTATTCTTTTATCACTATCTTTGAAATCTCGTCCTATGGGCCCAATTATTCCGACTCTTGCGGATTTTTCGGGAATTAGGGGCAGGTGGAATGATGAAGATAATCCAGCATGTACTGCAGAACCGCCGAGCAGATCTGAGCCGCTAGCGACTGATGTTTCGATATCATCATATCCAATACTGCCAACTATTACAACTTCCATTTCAACTACTCCTAGTTTGTAATTCGGGATGAAGTTGAAGATAATCAATAGTAATTTCGCGGTTTTTGAAATCTTTTTCATTGAGTATCTGTCGATGTAAGGGTATCAAAGTATCTACTCCTAAAATTATAGTTTCATCAAGTGCTGTGTCTAGTTTGAAAATTGCTTCTTGGCGCGAAGGGGCCCAACTGATTATTTTTGCCAGTAGGGAGTCAAAACCTTCTGGCATCTCATAACCAGAGAAAGCATGAGTGTCGATTCTCACACCAGGGCCACCTGGAAAATGACATTCCCAAATTTTCCCAGGGGATGGAATAAGTGTTCGGGGATTTTCAGCATTTATTCTAGCTTGAATGGCATGTCCGATATAATTTATATCGAATTGCTTGAAAGGAATTTCCATTCCTGCTGCCACTTGCACTCCAAGTGAAACTAAATCTAGACCGGTAATTAATTCAGTTACGGTATGCTCAACTTGAACACGTGGATTT
>DAJW01000057.1 GCA_002496485.1 Euryarchaeota archaeon UBA36 | reverse complement strand
AATAATATCGTTACCCTTAGAATCTCTGCCTCCAATTAGAAAATTACCCTTTTCTAGAATTGCCCATCTATGCTTTTCGAACCATAATTTCTTACTTCTAACTCTTTTTTTCAGTAGACCAGAGGATAGATTTTTTGCATCCCTTTTTTCTTCTTTACGCCGCAATTCTTCTGTTGTAAGTAAAGCCGATTCAGCTCCTTTAGCCTTATTTTTATAATTTCTAGCGTCTTCAAAGTATCTTTGGGCATTTTGATGAACAGTTTTTTCGATTTCAAGAGTTATGCTTGCCCCTGGATCATTATCCTCATCAGGAAGATAAGCAATGATGGTTTTCTTGGATGGATTTATTTCCCCTATCCAAGGAATATCATATATCTTTTCAGAAACACTATCCCAACCATCTCTTTTTACTGCTGCATTAGATTGGGCAATTATTGAATCTACATGATTCCAATTATCCTGGATGGATAGCCCAAGTTTTTGAGAAATTTCAGCACGATCCAAGAATTTCTGTATTGCCGTTCTCTGCTGTTTTTCTCTCCTAACTAATTTCTCTCCAATTTCTTGATAATTTTTACTACTCTGAAATTTTTCTTCTTCTCTTCTAATATATGCTGCAGCATCATGGGGGCCAAAAACACAATCGAATGCAAAGGATAAAGAAGACACTTCAATTCTATTATTATCATCCATATTTGGTAGATTAATTGGGGCGATTTCAACAATATCTGATGAAAAATCATCAATTGTATTCTGCCTCAATATCATGTCCCATTTTTCTACCAATCGCGTATCTTTCATCCAAATCATAGAACCTTCTCCCGAAGAAAGAAACTCTAGCATTTTTTTTACTGAGTTATACAATTTTTCTATTTCAGCAAATTCTAAAGTATTACAAATTACCTTCTCATTAATTTCAGATAAATGGCATGCTGCGCTTCCATAAATCCTACCAAGATTAGCTCTGGCAGCAAGAGTTCTAATCAAATCATGATTACTTTCTTTGAGTAATAGTGTAAAATCTTCAATTTTCATTACTCTAGGATCAAAAGTCTCAGGTGGTGGAATGTAACTAACCCCTCTTTTAATTGATCTACTGGCAAATTTAGCGTGAGTTAGAGGTTGGATAATTTTATCCTCACCATCTAGTAATATGATATTACCATCTCTAAACATCTCTATTATCAGACTTAGTTTACCTCTACCGTGTTCGAATACGAGTCTAATTACTCTATCAAAACCAAACTGTTCAACTGATATTAGTCTAGAATTATTGAGATGCTTTCGTAAAACCATAGCAAAATGAGAAGGCCTTGATGGCATCGGCCTATCCCTTCTGGATAGGTATACTCTCTTTCCACTTACTACTACTAAATCAATAGGAGAAATCCCCTTACGATTCAACCTCAATACAATCTGTTCATAATGTGGTTGATATGCTTTTCTTGCTCGAGAACCTATCATTTCTGAAAGCTCTCTGACAATCCTAGCAACATCAAATGAAGATGAACTTTCACGCATATGACGATTCCACCGAAACAACATTACTTCATCAGGCAATCGATGATTTAGACCAATTTATCTCATTTAGATTGAAATTCTTCAATTTCATTTAGCACTTCTGCTTCATGAGCATATTGATTAGATGGAACTTCAATTAATTCACAATTCGGAATTGAATCTTTTATGAACCTAATTTTATCAAAATCATGTAATGTATCTGAATAGGCTGTCATAACTGCACATCTAACTTTAATCTCTGATAAATCTTCAGGCAATGCGAAACCAATATTAGACCTAGCAGATAGCAACATTTTCTCGACATCAAGGGCAGTGAAATTTCTCCGATACCTTTCTTTCTGAGCGGGTTCTTTAGTTCTTTTTTGTACCTTCCAGGAAATAAAATTCACTAACCTTTTGAAGATAAAAACTGGAATTGGCAAATTTATTCCTATCCTGAACCACAGGGGAAACATGAAATCACTATTGGGAGCTAGTAAAATTGCACTTTTTCCACTTAATATTCCTTTTTGGAAGGAATCAATTAAGATAGTGGAGCCTAAAGAAGATGCGAACCATTCAATTTCATCCATTTGTAGATCTATTTTTTGGATTATTGTACGTATATCTTGTCCATGGCGACTCATAATAAAATCCGATTTTCGAGATTTACGATTTATTCTCGAACTCTTTTTTTCTCTGGTTTCAATATAGAAAATTTTCCTTTTTGTAGCCCATTTTGATATCAAAGGCTTCCAACCTTCGAACAATGACCCCCATCCAGGAATCATTACAACCGGATTAGAATTTCCATATTTCGAATCCTTAGGAGAAAAAATCAATATTCTGAGGTATATATCATCTTCAACTTCAATCCATTTTTCTTGGGTTAGTATATTTTCAAGAACTGGTGAACCAGCCCAAAGAGAATCAGAATTATCTATTGGAGATTCTGATTTCAACAATTCCTCATCTTCTGCCGCCACCAGATCTACCTCCGCCATCATTTCTCTGTCGTTGCGAATTTCTTCTATTTCTCGATATAATCCTTGAATTTCTTCTCCTATGGCCACGTTTCCTAGCAAATCCAAATCTACTTGTAATTCCATGGTGATGATGTATGTGTACATCACCGTCGTTAGTATTTCTCTTATCACTGACTAAATCAGTATTAACCATTGGAGCATTACTAAATCTAGAATTCAGTATCAAAACTAAGAAAATAGTTAGACAACAACCCCCAGAAATCGCTGAAGCACTAACTGCAGTTATTAATGGGTCTGAAATTCTAATATCCATTGGATTTTCAGTATTGTAGAATAATGTAATAGTGGAACCTAATTCAAATGTTTCATTAAGTCCATAATCTAGACAATCTTGCTCTGCCCCATCATAGTCTCCGAGATTAGCAATTACATTCCCATCAGATCTAAAGATATATCCATCCAGAACAGATTCAGGATTCCCCTCAAAATTAGACCAATTCTGATTTAGAGAACCCAAAATTTGAATATTCAAATCAACATAACACTCAAGATCATAATAATAACTACAATATCCATCGTCAAAACATTCTTCATTTTCAATCCATTTCCATCCAGGATATTTTCCGACAATTTCCCCATTGACCTCTTCAAATGAATCCGAATTAGATATTGCCATTATTCCCCCAATTATTGTAATTATAAGAAACACTCCACCTAATCCTATAGCTACAGCTTCCCCTGAAGATAGCCACCAAATCCCTAGAATCCCCCCATTATGAATTTCTGTAGATTTACTATCTTCATCAATTGTTCGCAATGAATTAGTACTATTATCAAGGGTTATTCCTCGATTAGCTTCCCTTTCTCTTTTTTCTAGCTCTGCAATTTTAACATCATGCTTAGCCTGTTCTAATTCTTCTTCTCTCCTGATTCTATTTTCCTCGGATTTGTCCAGCATTTCTTGAATCCTTTCTTCAGAATCCAAATCTTCCTTCCACCATTGATCACCGCTAGACATAATTAACAACCCTGTACATTACTATTTCATATTGCCCTTTACGCCTTATTGATTTTATATTCATCATCAATTATAATAATTCTTCCAGATTTAATCCAACTTTTAAGATGAGATTTTGTTTGGTCTTCTGATAGAATTGGGTGGGCATTGGGCGTATCAGAATATGTAAATTTAGAAATTTCAGAAAGTTTATTTTTACCTTCTTCAACAGCCTGAATAACTAATTGATGTCTTTTCTTCCTATGGGAAATATATCTATCAAGTAATTTTCTAGGATTTATGATGAAAGGTCCGTGACCCGGAAATAATATTCCAGGTTCCATTTCTTTTATCCGTTCTAATCCTCTAATATATTCATCCATATCTCCGTCTTCAGATGGAACGAGAATAGTTCCATTTGCACTACAGTTATCCGCAGAGATAATTCCTAAATCACTAACTAAACAAATTTGCCCAGGACAGTGACCGGGGGTTTCCATGATTTCCCAAGTTTCCGTACCCTTAGGCCCCTCGATATTAATAGTGTCTCTATCTTTTAGTACTAATTTCTCATATTCCCCAAATAATGAATTTAATGTTATTTCTGTTGCCCAGATTGGTGCAGAATATAAGTTTGAAATTAGCCGAAGATCCCCGATATGATCTCTATGCTTATGAGTGAATAAGGTTGCAATAATTGTACTATCTTCTGCTTCAATTTCTTCAACCTTAAGTTTCAATTCTTTGAATCCTTCTTCATCATTAATTGCTGGATCAATTATTATTCTTTCACCACCTGGATGGCCCAAAATAAAGCAGTTTGTGTGTGTAGAGGGTGGAAGAGTATTAGTAGGAATTAATATACATTCTACTCCTGGTGCATACTCGAATTTGTGCCTTCCATTAGGTGGATTTAATGCTAAATTATTACAGACTTCTATCAGACTCCCCTGATTATTTATTCCATCAACTAAATCTCTAATAAGGGTGATTATTGGGGGTGGAATTCGTAATTCATTAGCCTCCCAACTATGTAGTAAATCAATAGGATCCCACCATTTAAATTCGTCAAATTCACTTCTTCCTTCGGGAAATCTAGGCTCTATTTTTGAATCGCCCATTGGAATATGAAAGAATAAATTATGAAATCTCAAAGTAGAATTAGGCGGCGTTATCCTATCAGAAATTATTTGGCAATGGAAATTACTGATACTAAGATTCTCTGTTTGAACCATATTCAGCCATTCTTCTTTATTTTCACAAACTTTGTTTCTTACTTCTGCATCTACTTCTATAAAACCACCATTTCCGTCGGGTGAAATTCCAACTTCTTCCACTATTTCCCTTAGTAAAGTGAAAATAGCAACTCTGTTTATTCCATGCTCTAAAAAGTAAATATCTAAATCTTCTGCAGCACTATAATCAACTCTACTAACTCCACCTCCCGGGAAAGACCATAAATCGGGAAAACTAGGTAATTCAGGAACTCTATGACACATCAAAATCTCATATTTGTCACCTATATTTCTACTGAATACCGCAGAAGCAGAAGAACGTGGTTCTATGACATCTGCCCTTTTCAATTTCAAACCTCTCGGCAATTCGTCCATACACACTCGAAGGAATACACATTTTCAAATTCCCTATCAACAAATTTGAATAAACATACAATTTACACAACATGTGGAGCCCCCCCAAACTATCGAAGAAGAATTGGAAATTATAGCGCAGGCTTTGGAAGCTGGCATAGATCCATTTCCACCCAAAAAAGAAAAATCACGAATTGCAAGATTGGCACTTGGATGGTTTATGATTGTGATTATGGTTAGTTGGGTTTCACAATTTTTGTATCAATCAATCTAATTATTCAAGATGATGTATTTTTCTGGTAGTCCCTCCCGGATTCGAACCAGGGTCATGGCATCCAGAGTGCCATATGATGGACCGCTACACTAAGGGACTAATGTTTGACGGACAAGGCTTGAATATTTCAAGAAAACGAATTCATATACAATTTATTACCTGAAGGATGAGTTAACCTTAGTCAGACTTTCTGAACTGGGTCTCAATATTTCATCCGATAACTCAACCAAAGGAGTTTCACACAATTCTAGAGTATCAGTTGCAGTAGGAACCTCTGAATCATAATATAGTAATCCAGTAACGTGCCTATCGGATTGTTCAGCTTCATGAATGGCACTAAGAGCTGAAACTACATTCGTGTAGTCGTGGTCAGCAGCCAATGTTTCTAGTCTTAGCGTTGATCCATCGAACAAACTTACTTCACGAAATTCTCCCTCTGGGACATCGACTTCTTCTAGAGGAGAGAAATGAGGAATATAATCCAATATATGTAATACCTCATCGTTTGCTTTAACATAATTGTAGGACTTATATGATTCGTCGTTATTTGCAAATGTGACGCAAGGCGAGATTACATCAATAAATGCCATTCCCCTATGGCTCATAGCAGCCTTTATCAAAGCAGTCAGTTGTTTTTTACTTCCCGAGAATGATCTTGCTACAAAACTACATCCTAGATTTATTGCCATTGCACAAAGATCAATTGGAGCCTGATGATTTATTGCTCCCTTTTTCTTTTTTGAACCCCTTTCTACGGTAGCACTGTATTGTCCTTTAGTTAGGCCATAAACACCATTATTTTCTACGATATATACCATATCTAGATTTCTTCTAATCGCGTGAATGAATTGTCCTACTCCAATGCTAGCAGTATCTCCATCACCTGAAACAGCCAAAAAACACAAGTCCTTGTTCACCATATTTGCCCCAGTAGTAACAGACGGCATCCTACCATGTACTGTATTGAATCCATGACTCTTTCCTAGGAAATATGCCGGAGTTTTTGAAGAGCATCCTATTCCACTCATTTTTGCTATTTTCTCTGGATGAATTCCATTTTCCCATGCAGCTTGAATGATATTATTAGAAATTTGATCATGTCCGCATCCTGGACAAAGAGAGGACTTACCACCAGTATATTCAGACTTTTCCATCTCTAGTACATTTAGTCTAACCATTTTAATCACCATTAATAATTTTCAATATTTTTTCTGCATATACTTTTGCTCTTGGTGGCATCCCGTCGCTGAAAGAAACACTATATATCTTAGTTATCAAATCTACCGGAAACTCTTTTCTGATAATACCAAATAATTGTCCATCTCTGTTTATTTCCAGGACTATCGTTTTTTTATGTTGCCTTACAAAATCTTCTATTTCACTGTGCAAGGGTAATGCTCTAACCCTACAGGTACTTACGGAAAGTCCGGTTTTTTCTAAAATATCATCTATCTCCACAATTGTATTTTCCATAGATCCGTAAAAAATTACTCCAATATCCTTTTCCGATTCTTCTCTAATTACTGGACTCGGTAAAAATGGCCTAGAACCATCTATCTTTCTCCTAAGTCTTTCCATGGTAGAGTGATAAACCTCTGGATCTTCAGAGTATATTCCATCCTCATCATGCCCAGTTCCTCTGTACAGGATTGGATCGATTCCACTGCCCGGTAATGTTCTATATGCAATTCCATCTCCATCTACATCTCTATATCTTCCATAATTAGGAATTGCATCTAATTCTTCTTGAGTTCTGATGATTTTACCTCTATCCATTGGCAAATCTGGATACTTGAATCCATCTGTAACCCATCTATTCATTCCTAAATCTAAATCCGAAAATCCGAAAACTATTGTCTGAAATCTCTCGGCTATATCAAATGCTTTCCACCCGAATTCGAAACACTCATCGACCGTTCCTGGAATCAGAACTATGTGCTGTGTGTCTCCGTGACTAGCCTCATAAAGCATCGATAAATCTCCTTGTTGAGTTCTCGTCGGTAAACCAGTTGAAGGTCCTACTCTGTTTACATCCCAAATTACTCCAGGAACTTCTGAAAAGTAGAACAGTCCTATGAACTCAGACATCAATGATATACCAGGTCCACTCGTACAGGTCATTCCTCTGCCACCTGCCCATCCGGAACCAAGAACCATTCCCGCTGCAGCCAATTCATCCTCGGCTTGAATAACTGCGCAGGTCAGACCATCTTCATTCATTCTTAGATCAGGTAGCCATTTAATGATAGATTCTGCTACCGATGAAGATGGAGTAATTGGATACCAAGAAAGCATAGAAATTCCACCGTAGATAGCCCCAAGCGCAATCGCTTCATTCCCTTCCACTAGGAATGTATCAGGATTCTTTTCTCTTTGTTCTGAACTATATTGGCATTCAAAATCCCAATTTTGTTCTGCATATTCTTTACCTTCATTAATTGCCTGTAAATTAAGTTGAATTGCCTTTTCCTTACCTTTGAATTGACTTTCTAATGCTTTATTCAATGCCCAATCTTCAATTCCTAATAGATGGGCAAGTGCCCCAACATAGTACATATTTGCAATCATCTTCCCTAGCTTTGCATTGATTTTTCTAGCCATTTTTGTCATTGGCATTCCTAACAAAATACAATCTTCTCTATCTACTGGCATCTTGACATCTTCGTTATAGACTACGATTGATCCCTCTTCCAATTTTTCTAAATCACTTATCCATGTGTCTTTATTCATGATAATTTGAATATCGGTTTTATCTCCAGGTGCTTGATATCCCTCTTCACTCGCTCTGATAATGAACCAAGTAGGAAGACCAGAAATATTGCTAGGAAACAAATTTTTTCCACTGACCGGTACACCCATCTCAAATAATGAATGTAAAATTATTAGATTTGAAGACTGCGAACCAGTTCCATTCGCTGTGGCAACATTAACTATGAAATCATTGATTTTTTTTCCCATTATTTTCATTGCCTCATAGCCTTATCCGCACTGGCTACAGTCATATCGGAATGACATCAGGTCTTATGTATTACCATCAGAAAATCCGAATTATTTTTTACTCTTTACAATCGCTGCTATTTTGAATGATGGCGTATTCCCCGGCTCGATGCCTATACCTGAAGATCTACAAAGTTCATGGGATGAGGCAATCAAACTTACCGATACAAACGAACCCGAGAAGGCCTTAGAAATTCTAAGAAATGCTTGGAAGTTAACAGAAAATGAAGCCCAAAGAGCTAGAACAAGAAGATACGCTGCAGATGCAGGAACCGAACTTGGAAAAATCGATTTCAGCAATCAGAAAAAACATTGGCAGAAAGCACACAAAAACTATAGAGAAGCTCTAAGATTTGATCCAAAGAATAAAGAAACAAGAAGAAAAATGAATAAACTAGCATCTCTGATGGACGAAAAAGCAATTTCTCTCGGTGCTGGATTCCAGCTATTCGATGAAGGTAATCCAACTCCATTAGGATTAATTGTAATGATGACCGGATTAATGCTAGCTCTAGTTTCGTTCAAATTTATTTCCGATTCATTTAATGACGAAATTGAATCGGAATTGACTTCTGGCGACGTTTTAATGGAAGTAAGTTGGACAGATATAGATGGAATTAATCATGATGGTAAAATTTGGATAGAATTGTATAACGAGACACCTATGCATTCGCAATCATTCAGAGCTAATGTCGATGCTCAAAGATATGACGGAACAATTTTCCATAGAATAGTTGATGGTTTCATGATTCAGGGCGGAGATTTTGAAAATGGAGATGGAACTGGCGGGCATGCAGGAGAATTTTTCGGTTATTGCGCAAATGCTGGATTTTCTGAATCTAATATTTGTGAAAATGATATGACTAATTGGATTATTCCAGAAGAATTCGGCCAATCACATGAACCAGGCGTTATAGCAGCTGCTCGAAATAGTCAAAGTGTTGATTCTGCAGGATCTCAGTTCTACTTAGTAGATTCTGACGGGGCAACTCAATTAGATGGACAATATACAGCTTTTGGCAAAGCATACAAAGGTGAGATAGACGGTACTGAAACAACTGGAATAGCTGTAATCGATGCTATCTCCCAAGTCGGATGTGGATTAAATCAGGAAACCTGTACAGATAATAATAAATTGTCTACTTATCCAGTACAAGTTAAGTCAGCTACAATGGTAAATAATTAAGCGAGATGTTCAAGGATTACCCCCTGTTGGAAACTACATATGGGAGGTATAGATTTGTTTGAATCATCAGACACTTTTACTCTATCAGATGGGTCTAAAGGTAATTTTTCGAACCTTCACTCCTTAGAAAAAGCTGGTTTATGCAAATTAGAAAATCTCCCCTACACTATCCGAATACTTCTAGAGGCCGCCCTGAGAAAGTTTGACGGGTTTCTGATTACCGAAGAAGACGTAAAACGTATCGCGGCTTGGTCACCTACTCAAATACCGGCAGAAATTCCATTTATGCCTTCAAGGGTAATTCTACAAGATTTTACAGGAGTTCCTGCAGTAGTGGATATCGCTGCATTGAGGGACGCAATGATTAAGTTAGGCGGTAACCCAAAATTAGTTAACCCGCAAGTTCCTGTAGATTTAGTAATAGATCATTCCATCCAAGTAGATGTTTCTGGACTTTTTCCAGATGCTAGGGAAAGAAATCTTGAAATTGAATATCAGAGAAATATGGAACGGTATAAATTCCTAAAATGGGGTCAAGAAAACCTAGATAATTTCCGTGCAGTTCCACCTGGCCGAGGAATAGTACACCAAGTAAATTTGGAATGGATTGCAAGTGTAGCTAGGGAAGAAGATGGAGTTTGGTTGCCAGATAGTCTAGTAGGTACAGATTCACATACTACCATGATTAATGGACTGGGAGTGCTAGGATGGGGAGTAGGTGGAATTGAAGCTGAAGCTGTAATGTTAGGTCAACCAATCTACATGCTACTTCCGGAAGTTGTCGGTTTTGAGTTAACTGGATCATTACCCCCAGGAGTAACGGCCACCGATATGACTTTGACAATTGTTGAGATGCTAAGAAAACATGGTTGTGTAGGTAAATTTGTAGAATTCTACGGCTCAGGAATGAAGAACATTAGCCTTCCAGATCGCGCTACAATTGCTAATATGGCCCCAGAATACGGTGCAACATGCGGCTTCTTCCCTGTCGATCAGATTACTCTAGATTACCTTCGACTGTCTGGTCGTGAAGATAGCCATATACAGAATGTTAAATCTTACTTAGCTGCACAGTCATTATTTCACGATGAATTCTCGAAAAATCCCGAGTTTACATCTACTCTAAATTTGGATTTGAATTCAGTAAAACCTTCTCTGGCCGGACCAAAAAGGCCACAAGATAGAGTCGAACTAGATAATATGAAATCTCACTGGATAAAATCACTAACCTCTCCCCTAGGACATCAAGGACATGGAATTGCTGATGAACATAGTTCAAATTCGGTAGATCTTCCAGAAAGAAAATCTAGATTAAAGCATGGAGATATTGTTATCGCCGCAATCACCAGTTGTACCAACACCAGTAATCCAAGTGTGATGATGGGAGCAGGATTACTAGCGCAAAAAGCATTAGATAAAGGGCTTAAAATTAAGCCATGGGTTAAGCCAAGCCTAGCACCAGGTAGCAGAGTAGTTACAGAATACTTCCAAGCAGCAGGACTCTCAGAACCACTATCTGAATTAGGCTTCAATGTAGTTGGATACGGATGTACTACTTGCATCGGTAACTCAGGACCTTTAGATGAAGATATCGAGTTTGCTATAGATCAGGGAAATTTGATAGTTGGAAGCGTCTTATCCGGAAATAGAAATTTCGAAGGAAGAATACATCAAAAGATAAAGGCCAACTATCTAGCTAGTCCACCTTTAGTAGTCGCGTATGCATTGGCAGGCACTCTGAATATAGACTTTAGAACTGATCCACTTGGGTTTACTGAATCTGGAGAGTCTGTGATGTTAGAGGATATTTGGCCAAGCGAACAAGAAATTCAATCTTGTATAAATTCTGCAATAAATCCTGAAATGTACAAAGATAGATATTCTGATATTTTAGAGGAACCTAGATGGAATTCAATAGATAGTGTCAAAGGAGATTTATTCAAATGGGATCCAGCTTCAACATATGTAAGGCAACCTACTTTTTTTGATGATATTAGGGCAGATCCATCAGAAATTAATGATATAACAAATGCTAGGGTACTTATGAAATTCGGAGATTCTGTTACCACAGATCATATTAGTCCCGCAGGTGCATTTCCTGCTAACGGACCCGCAGGACAATATCTCATAGAAAAAGGTGTAGAGATTAGAAATTTCAATTCATTTGGGAGCAGACGAGGAAATCATGAGGTAATGGTAAGAGGAACTTTTGCCAATGTCAGAATACGAAATTTAGTAGCCCCTGAAACCGAAGGCGGTTTTACAACACATTTTCCGAGCGGAGATGTGATTACTGTTTACGAAGCCAGCAATAGATATCTCTCAGAACAAACTCCATTAATTGTAATTGCAGGATCTCAGTATGGTACAGGAAGTAGTAGAGACTGGGCAGCAAAGGGCACTCTTCTGTTAGGAGTCAAGGCTGTAATTGCCGTCTCATATGAGCGCATCCATCGTTCTAATCTAGTAGGAATGGGGGTTTTGCCACTTTCATTCAAAAAAGGGGAAAATTCTGATTCTATAGGTTTAGATGGAACAGAATTTTTTGATATCCCCGTTAATGCAGATTTGAAGCCATTTTCCGAAATTCCGATAGTCGCTAGAAGGGATGATGGCTCAGAGATTAACTTTAATGCAGTTGTGAGACTAGAAACCCCCGTTGAAGTTGAATATTACAAGAATGGTGGGATATTACAGACAGTTGTAAGGAATTTAGCTAAAAAATAAAAAGGTGATAATTTGGAAGAAAATGAAGATTCTGAGCCAATTTTACCGGGACCAACTCCCGATCCCACCAAAATTCCATCAGTAGTTAGAGAAGTTGGCGAATTAGATATTGAAGGAAAAATAGAAGAATTGGGCATTGCCAAGACTTCAGATCCGATAATAAGCGAATTGATTGAGTTCTTTGAAGAAACAGAGCCACCAGAGCCACTTTCAAATAATCTTTCAGGAGATCCACAATCTGAAGCTTGGCTGCAGTTGTTGTTGACATTAATGATTAAAGAGCATGGCAAAGATTCAGCCTCTTTAGGAGAAATTGAACTAATCATAGGAGAAAAAATGAATAGAGAAGGAAGTGATTTGGAACTTTTTCTAAACAGACTCTGGATGATGGGTAGAATAGACAAAGTCTATGGTGGTGCTGAGGTGGCATTCTCACCCAATCCAAGTTGGCTAGAATCTCGTTAGCTATATATGTAATTTGATGTTTTTTGGGGTTTTAATCCAATAATTCAATGAATATACAAGAAATCAACGCAAGGTAATGCATAAGAAAGGATGGAAACTCCGAATAGCTATGATGAATGGACTTGAAGCTGCGAAAGAAAGCGTAAACAAAAAAAGTAGGGCTATTTCTCTAACCCTTTTGATGTTAACATCCATTACACTTGCATTGATTCCTACTACAACAGCTTCTCATACAACTCAATATGCTGTCCAGAGAGATCCGCTGTATATTTCTATAGGTGATTTGAATTGCGATGGACACAATGATATCGCATCTGGTAGTGGATTTGGCCATTTCATTAGTGTTCTATACAATGATGGTGATGGTGGGTTTGGAGATAGACAAGATATACAGATTTCTAACAATGATTCATTCAGAGCTGGATTTAGAGATGTCGCAGATGGAAACAAAGTAGAAATTGCTGATGTAGATGGCGATGGAATCAATGATCTGATTTACTATCAAGAGAATGTAAGATTCGTCGGAGAAACCTTTGTTCGTCCGGCTAATCTAACAGTGATAAAAGGAGAATGCGATGACACTAGAGTCAATGAATGGATTATCCCAAACGGCTATCCCATCACAATTACTAACCCTTACCTTCAAGCTTGGGATGTCGATGATATAGATGGCGATGGAAATGCAGATGTAGTTTTTTCTTCCACAGATTCAACATTCACAAATCAGTTTATTCAAATTTTTAGAGGTCCCGATTATTCTATATTAGCTAATCAACAGTCTATTCCCGTACCACTGACAAATGGACTGTACACCTCGATTAATTTAGGAAATTGGGGAGAAACCCTCCAAACAATACCCAATCCTGATCCTACTAGCGGGGGCGAACCGATAATTAGGCCCGGTGAATGTGAAGATTTAGACATCTGGCTTCTAAGAAGTCCACCGTTTAGCTCTAGTCTAGGTTATGCAAGTGGGACATATGATAATGTAACAGTATTAGAATTAGATTGTCTGACAAAACAATACCCAAATCCACTTACTCCAGCTTCAGGAACATTCCATGACTTCAAATTGGATGCTGAACACAACTTCCCACTTTATGGAATCGATATTGCAGATACAACTGATGATGATATTAATCAAATAAATCTAATTGCAGCCGTGGACGGTATTACAGGAAATGTTTCTTATGCTACTAGAAATGGAAATACATGGAACACACAGAATTATGTCGCATTTGGAGATTATTTGGGTGCGTCATTGACTATAGCCGATGTAAATAATGATGGAGAATTAGACTTCTTTGTGCCCACATCTCTCACATTACTAGATACTCAAGAATCTACAGCACAGAATCAGACCTATTTGTTAAGGCCGAATCTTAGAGCTGTCAATACCGTACAAATTCTTCTTGCGGATCCAGATTCTGATGGATACTTATCTCCACTTTCATTTGATGTAGGAAGGAGGCCCACAATGGCAATGCCTGGACAGCTTCAAGGAGGTCCTGATAGCGCATTAGAGGTAGTTATTGGCCAAGAAGACTATACTTATCGATTTTCAAATAATGCTATGTGGTTAGATACTCAAGGATATGCTGGCCAAGGAGATTATCTTTCTGTTCTAGCACTGGATAATTATGACCTAGGAATTACTAAAGTGTCTATTGAACCTTCTATTTTGGATCCTGCAACATTCGAAGATATTGTCGGTGAAGGTAATAGATGGGTAAATGTAACTATCAAGAATACAGGATTAATGCCTATTTCAGGTGCGAATTTTGATGTCAGTCTTAATGTTAAGGAAGTACTGGGTGGAACAGATACTATAGTTTATTCAAATGATTTCGAATCCTCAAATCCCAATGTAAATCTAGACGACGAAGCATACATCACTAAACATTCATACACCGGTGAATATGAATCTGGTGAATCGTCCTGGCATATTGATGATGATAGATTCTGGGAATCTGGTGTGACTTATGATGAAGGAGACATTGTTCACCGCAATAATACCGACTACCAGTGCGGTGGTAATAATACAACTTCTTGCGATACAGATCCAGAAGAAGATAATTCTTCTTGGTATGAAGTTAGCTATTGGGAGCATGAAGCAGATTCTAATCCTTCTAGTTACTATTGGGCTGGTGTAACACATTCTTATGATTTTAACGGCAATTCTACTGATGTAACCGGATACTACAATCACATGGATGAGGCACTAATATTGAATGACATTGATCTCACTGGAGCGGATGCAGCATTCTTAGATATGGATGCAATCTGCAGCGTAGGATTCTTCGAATTATTCTTAGCTGAACCTTATGATGTTGTTGAAAGATGGCTTTACGAAGATTCATGCTCAATCGAAGCATGGAGTGATGGAACAGGATGGGAAACAGTTTGGCGATATGGTGGATGGGATAACGAAAGAAAATACAGAATAGAGGAGAGAATATCCAGTGCTCCTGATCCTGAATATAATGACTACAACGACAACGATTATGGAGATTATCACACAACTCTATGGAATAATTATACGGAGGGCGGTGGAGATCCCGACTCATGCTTCATTCCATACTTACAATTCGGATACCCAGTTCCTATTTGTTTTGAAGAGGGTGGACTGGACCAAAAAGCAGATTCAATTGATTTAACTCCTTATGCTGGAGAGGTAATTGATTTACGATTCCGATTCAGAACGGGATTAGAAGGAACAACTGGCCCAGAAGGCTCAACAGACTACTCTGAAATGGACGGTTTTGCTATAGATAATATCACTATTAGGAAAAGAAATGTAGAATTTGGTCCCAATCCTACTGAAGATGTCCAGCAAAAACAAGGCATCGATCTAGTTGCAGGCCAATCAATCACAGTAAGTCTAAATGCAGACTTTATTGATGATACGACATATTATGTATCGACTGAATTATCTAATATTAATCTAGGCGGACAATCGGATGCAGATGGCACTAACGATGAAACTAAGTTCCAACTAACCGTCGAAAATCTATATGATCCCGGACTGTTTGAAGAACCGTGGATTGATTTAGAAAATGGAGAATTATATGCTTCAGGTGTTATGCCCATTACAGTAGGAGTTCAAAATTGGGGTAACACTGTAGTAGAATTCGACGTAGAAGCTAAGATATATAACGCAGAACCAGAATTAATCGCTATTGAAGATTTCTCTGGTCAAGTAGGAAAAATATGGGATGATGATAATGATGAAGATGGAAAAGAAAATGGAGATAGATTAGATGATTCGTTCGAATCTAATGAGATGCTCCCACAGAATGTTGGTGTCTTCAAAAACTATGCATACTGGCTAGGACACCCTTCAACCGGATATGAAGATGATTGGAATGAGACCTTGTCTTTAGAGCCAATTGAGATTAAGGATTCAGGTGCAGACTTTACTTTCCTGAGTTTCGACTACTATGCTGAGGGAGATCATATTGCAGATAGATTCGGTAATGTACAGACTGTCAGAGATTACGCGTACTTAGAGGCTACATGGTCTAAAGGTGGTGATGTTTATCAGGGTACAATATATGGAAGCTGGACAGATTTGAATGAAAATGGACTAAGACTCGCCTACAATAGCATAGGTGGAAATTTCTATCATTACTGTGAAGATTTCGATCAGAATGGATTATTCGAGGAAGTAGAATACGCCGGAGACCATTCCGGTGGAGTTGGTCAGGACGGATGGCCGCAGTGGTTTGATTCAGATGAATTGATTTCTACTGCTAGAATTGACTTGACTCACATCCATCTAGTAAATACTACAAATCCAGATTCATTTACTTACGAATGCACTTCTCTAGCAGGTTCCGATGTAACTTTCACATGGAGATTCAGATCTAATAACGATAGCGTCAATGGGAATGCAGGATTTGCAGGTTTTGCGCTTGATAATATTAGAGTCGAAGACTATACTTTCGAAGATGATGGAATATATACTCAAACAATATCAGGACTAGATGCATCTGAGAAATCTACTGTTGTAATGGGGGAGCATAATTTCGTCAACGGTCTTTATAAGATAGACTTAATGACTCTTTATGATAATTCAGATAATACTTCTAAATGGTTCGATAAACCAGAGATTAGTATAGCAAACAATCAATCGACAATACTTTTTGGTATTGCAAATGCGGATATAACATTACTTCAACCAGACATTTTAGATTGTGTATCTGACATTACATATGCATGTGTTTATCCAACTAGCCCAAATACCTTTGATTCTCATGATTTTACTATCCCATTGCTTAATGGAGTCATTGAAGGTTCATATGATGTCAGAATGATCATAGAGCATATTGAATCCGGCAATATCGTTTACAACCAGTCATCAGATAACGGAACATTTGATCTAGATCCTCACCAAAGAGCAGTTGCACATTGGGAATCTCCATATTCTAATTGGATAGATAATAACACGTATAATATTAGCTTCTTAGCAATTCTATTCGATGAATTCGAATGGATACAATCTGGAAATGAGAGATTTTTCGAAATCTCTTTTTACGATAAAATAGATGTTGCGATTCTTTCCAATCCAACAGATCAGAACCGCCTTCAAAGAGTTAAGAGCGATTTAGATGCAATGGGCATGACATATACCCAATTCGAAACCTCAGATTGGAATAAATATGTTACTAATCAATGGCTAGATGGATATTCGAAAGTCCTCTTGCCATGGCAAACCGATTACAATGTTGAATATGGTGATTATTATGAGTTATTAGGAACTAAAAATCCAGATAACTCTGATTTGACGGCTATAGAAGTTCTTGAAACATTTATGAGAGAAAATGGAACTCTCCAAATACACTTAGGACCCTACAGAGATTATTATCAAGATTCTACTGACACTGAAAGAATCGGCGTTCCTTTTGATCTTGATATTGCGATGAGGAACCGAGTCAATCTAACAATCGATCAGAGAATAAAATCTCAAAACCTTTCATTCAATGACCCATTCCACCCAATAATGAAAGATTTGGATACTTCTGCCTTTTCTGTAATCAATGCAGGCTCTCATGTTGCATTATCCGGACTAGATACGACTCAGGTTGGAGATAATAATATGCCTAAGGTATGTATGGATGCCAGCCCTGGAGCTTCAGAAAATGGATATATCAGCGGTGGCGGAACCTTCCATTCTTTGATTGGTGATAAGGATAACATCGATCAATCAGTTCTAGCAGTTTGTAGCGTAGGTAATGGTGGAATTATTGTTACCACAATCGATGTTGAAAATCCAACAGTTTCCACACCATATGGAGACAGCCTCAACTTTTCCTTACTATCCAACATGCTAGCATATCAATTAACGCCATATCCATCAGGATTCGAAGTTGCTTCACAGGGCTTTGATTTGACTATTGATGACAGAATTCAACCGATTGACCCAAATTCTTTAGCATATGAAAGAACAGCAATTAAGAGCAATGCGACACTACAGTTTAATTTTGAAATTGATTCAGAGTTAGCACCCATAATTTCAGCTAATTGGGTAATTGAATCAGTAGACGGATCTGTAATTACTGGGTGGGATGGAGAACCTCTAGGGGGTGACAATTGGCATATATATCAACCATCTAACTCAGTCCCAGTTACTGCAACTTTTTGCATTGAAGATATTAGTGCAGATTTAGGTTGTAAGATTGATGCAGAGTGGAGAATTTGGCTTTACTTGAGTGACTCTGAAGGTCATACTAGAATTACTAATATTTCAGTATACACTAATGATGTTAAAGCAGATAATGACCCTCCTTCATCGACATTTGAAATTATGAATGACGAAACTACTTCTGAATTGATTGAATTGATTGGAACTCAGCCAACTCCAGTTGCATATGATGATGAACTTGACGAATTTATAATGACAGACTCTTCTGTTTACAGAGTGACTCTAGATGAGAATTCTCAGACTACTACTGTATACTTCAGTGCAGCTGGAAGTACTGATATAGGTACTGGAATCCAAGTTTATAGATGGCTAGTTACCGGAGCTGCAATGCCAGATCAAGAATTTATTATCAATTCTCCAGAATATAACTGGTCATACACATTCGATTCAGTCACTCCGAATAATAACCCATTAATGATTGAATTATATACTTCAGATTTCAGATTCACATCAGATCCACCATATAGAATGTTTTTCGAGGTTGTTTCATCAGACTTTGGAGACGAAGAAGTAGTTAGTGAATTAGATAATCTTTTCACTGCAGATGGTGAGAGGTTTGACGCGTTAGACTCTGTTGATATTATCAATGTAACAGGAGTAATAAGAGACAACGATATATCCAGTGAATGTGATGTAACAGTAGAAGTTGCATTGGACGACAAATCCATATTTGACAAAGGTCCCGGAACAAAAAGTACACAGAAAGACGAAGGAAAATATAATTCTATTTCTGGCCTTTGTGATGGAGATTCTTATAGCCTATCACTTAATATTTCTCATCTGTATGTTTATGGTGAAGAATATGGTAGTGAAGGGAACGTATACATTAGAATTACCGAAGCTGGCCATACTCCAGTCGAAGAGGAAATTTATCTATACACCCTTCCAAGAGCTCTAGATCCCTGCGAAGATAATCCAGAATCTTGTGAAGAAGAAAGTGGCACACTAAACACTATAATGATTGGTGGAATAGCTACAATAATTCTACTACTTGTAGTAGTCATCACCTTCTTACTAAGAAATAGAAGATCAAGAAACAATCAACAAGACTCCGTTGAAACATTTGGTGGAGTTGAACAAATGGATCCAGTTGAAGCATATGTTCAACAACTTGTAGCCCAAGGGTATGATGAACAAATGGCTCGACAATATGCACAACAATACTATGCTCAATATTATGATCAGCAGAAACGAAGTGGCGGTTAATTGTTAGAATGGAGCAGAAATCTCGAACGGAATATCTAATTCCCACTTTGAAGAGATTCTTTCATTTGAACTATGGATTACATCTATGCGTTCCTTAAATGCTGGTGATCTAGTGGAGATAACAGAATTGTATAATTTAGAACCTCTTACATCTTCAGGAATACAAATCTTTCCAGAAGTAGTCTCGACATCTAAAGCTCTATCCAAATCTAATGCATGCCTGTTTAATTTGTGTAACATTCCCATAGCAAGTCTATTTATTGTAAAATATAGAAATATTATCAATATGAAAACAATTATTTGACCAAGAATAGTATTTCCCAAAAAAGCCATAGATATTGAGCCCAAAAGAAAAACTATAGGAGCTACAAATGTAAGTAGGAAGAATGTCTGTGACATAGGTTTCCTTTTCTTCATTCTATGAATGATTTCCCAACGCTCTCCTTTGGGATTCTGAGGACTGAATATATCATTTTGCTCACTTCTTGTGGCCCTTTCCACCATCCTTCTTACATTTTCGATTTTGTAAATCATCCGATTGGTTTCAGGAATTTCTATCTCATCACTGTATAATTCATCCAATAAATCAGCACATGCATCATAGTAACCCAAACGAATAAGAATAGACAATTGCTCTATAATTGGTTTGACCTCTCTAGGTGAAATCTTTCTTCTTTCTTCCCACCACTCTAAAGCATGCTCCAGCATTCCAAGATGATCTACTAATAATTCTCCACCCAGATCCCATGCTCTATTATGTTCAGGATTAATTTTCACTACTCTTCTAACAGCAGAAAGGGCTAT
>DAJW01000135.1 GCA_002496485.1 Euryarchaeota archaeon UBA36 | reverse complement strand
GACCCAGCCCACCTTTTCTTGGGTTATTGATGGCTGCTAGTGGTTTGAAAATCTAAGTCACTTCTATTGGTAATATCCTAGTAGTCCTAAATCCTTGTATTACTTTCATATATTTTAGTTCTGAGAACTGATTATCTAAATCATCGTCTCCTGTGTCTATCCTGAGCTTTCTAACGCTTAGTAATTTAGATGGAGTGACTATTCCTAAGATATTATCAATTCCGATCATTGTAATAACTATTGGAGATAATTGTAAATTGCCCCTTCCTATCAAGAAGCCTTGACCGCCCATTGGAGACAATAATAACGATATAGGTCCGGAATGATTTTGAATATATTCTGTAATTTGTTGCTCATTCAAGTCTGATGCAATTTGAGATTTTCCGATTGAAATATCTATTCCAAGCGTAGTCAGATTGAAGCCAAGTATTTCACCAATTGTTCTCAGAGTCCCACCTGATCCCCAAATTATCATACTATCTTCTTGGACAAGAGATTCGGAAATATGTTCACTAATTCCTTGAATAATCTCTTCCTCGGAATCGGTTTGGATTAATTCCTTTGATCCTTGCATCCATTTGGGAGAATTGGGAGTCATTGCTTCAGCATACAATCTAACAATCCATTTTCCTTGTCTATATTTTTCTTCATCGAGATCTAAAACTTCAGTATTGGAAACTAATAAGTCACCTCTAATCCAAGATGAAAGAACTTCAGCAGCAGCTTTGGGGGAAGTAGCAAAGCATCCTGAATGCATCTTAACTCCCGATGGAACGCCTATTATTGGTAGCTCAGGTTGGCCAAATTTCTGTAAGTTACTTACTATGTCTCTAGTTGTACCATCTCCACCACCATAGATTAGTATATCTATATTAGATTCTAGTAATATTTTTACAGCGTCACTGGTATCAGAAGCAGAAGTTTTTCCTTTCGATTGATGATGAAATTCGATTTTATAATTAAATTTGTTAGGAAACCAATCACTTCCCATTCTACCATCACTGGTTATCCATTCTATGTTTTGTGTCCTATCTATGGAAGTGAAGTATGTTAGCATTTTTTCCATTCTAGGTCCTGATCTGTCTTCAGCGCCCATTGATCTTGCAATATCAGCTTGGCCGTCACTACCCTTCAAACCTAGCTTTCCACCCAAACCTGCATCAGGATTTACCAGTACTCCGATACGAGTCATATGCCGGCGGAAAGGAAGGTCATTATTATCCATATATGCCTCCCGGGTGATATATGCGAATGGTGGTAGCCCTAGGAGGAAATGCTCTTCTCAAGAGAGGAGAAGAGATGACAATTGAAAACCAAAGAAAAAATGTAAAAATTGCAGCTAAATCTATTGCACCATTAGTCTCAAAAAATCAATTAGTCATTACTCATGGAAATGGGCCTCAAGTTGGACTTTTAGCTCTTCAAGCGGCTTCATATGAAAGAAAATCAGAATATCCTCTCGATATTTTAGGCGCTCAATCGGAAGGTATGCTAGGCTATCTGATTGAACAAGAGTTAGGAAACCTATTGCCAGTCGAGATTCCATTTGCAACTATACTTACTATGGTAGAAGTGGATCCTGAAGATCCAGCATTCAGAAATCCCACAAAACCAATTGGACCCAGTTACGACTTAGATAAGATTCGAATTCTTGCTGATGAAAACAATTGGGAAATCGCTAAAGATGGAGAAATGTGGAGAAGAGTCGTTCCCTCTCCGGAACCACATAGAATATTTGAGCTCAGACCTATTCACTGGTTACTGAAAAAGGGAACAGTAGTTATTTGTGCTGGTGGAGGTGGTATCCCTACCATATACGATAAGGATGGAAATTTGGCAGGAGTAGAAGTAGTCATTGATAAAGATAGAGCTAGTGCATTATTAGCCAGACAACTAAATGCGAGACTATTGATACTAGCTACTGATGCTAAAGGAATTTACAAAGACTGGGGTCAAGAAAAATCACAAATTATTGAGCAAACTACTCCAGATGATTTAGATTTATATGATTTTGAAATTGGTTCTATGGCACCCAAAGTAGAAGCAGCATGTGATTTTGTAAGGAGAACCGGAGAAAGAGCTGTGATTGGGTCATTAGAAGATATTGAAGCTATGGTAGCTGGTGAAGCGGGAACTCAAATCACGATTGAATGAAGATTTTACATCGAACGTATTTTGAATAATGTCGGCCTTTGAAAGTATAACGGTGACTAGGATGAGTATAGTTATGGTTCAAGTTAATCATGAACAGCATGAATATTCCGTAGGTATTTCTGTAGGAGAAATCGTAAAGAATGTATTTGGGAAAAAATCGAATATTGTTGCTGCATTGGTGGACGGAAAAGAGAGAGATTTTTCTTACGGGATTGAAAATGATTGTAATATAGACCCTATACATGGAAATTCCAATAATGGTTCATACATTATTCGGCATTCTTGTGCACATTTACTAGCTCAAGCTGTTACTGAATTATATCCTGATGCTAAGCCAACAATTGGCCCTCCTATTGAACATGGATTCTACTATGACTTCTTCATGGAACCGATTGGAGATGATGGATTAAAAATGATTGAAAAGAGGATGAATGAACACATCAGAAAAAATCATTCAATAATTAGGGAAGAAATAGAGAATGAAGAACTAAGACGGATGTTTAGTCATAATAAATTTAAGATTCAGATAATGGATGAAAAAATTGGTGATGAAATGGAATCATCAATCTATAGACAAGGAGATTTTGTAGACTTGTGTATAGGGCCACATGTTCCAAGCACTTCATATCTTCGTTGGTTCAAATTAACTAGTACCAGTCAAGCATATTGGAAGGGAGATAGAGAAAAGGAATCATTAGTTAGAATATACGGAATGTGTTATTCTACCAAAGAGGAATTGAAGCAAAGACAGAAGCAAATTCAAGAGGCTGCAAAGAGAGACCATAAGAAGATTGGGAGGGAAATGGAATTGTACATGATTGATGAAATGATTGGTAGGGGACTACCAGTTTGGCTTCCAAATGGTGAAATAATGAAATCTGAGATAGAAAAATTTGCATTGGAGACTGAAGATTCTTATGGTTATGTCAGAGTAACAACCCCTGTACTTGGAAAGAAAGAGCTGTTCGAAGCAAGTGGGCATTTACCCCATTATGCAGATGGGATGTATCCGCCTATGGAAATGGATGATGGTGAATATTACATCAAGGCAATGAATTGTCCTATGCATCACAGAATTTATACAAGTAAAAAACGATCCTATAGGGATTTACCTCTAAGAATCGCTGAATATGGTACCGTTTACAGAAATGAATTATCGGGCACATTAGCTGGATTATTAAGAGTGAGGATGTTATCTATGAATGATGCTCATATCTACTGTACATTAAATCAGGTTGCATCAGAAGTGGAAGCGAATATTTTAATGGCTAAGGAGTATTATGATACTTTCGGATTCGAAAATTATCATCTTAGACTTTCTTTATGGGATGAAGAAAAAAAGGATAAATACATAGATCAACCGGAAAATTGGAAATCAACTCAGAATTATTTGAGAGAAATCCTTGATAATTTGGACATGGAATATGAAGAAGTAAAAGGGGAAGCTGCATTCTATGGTCCTAAAATAGATATTCAATTCAAAACTGCCCTAGGTAGAGAAGAAAGTATGGCCACGATACAGTTAGATTTTGCTGCGAAAGAAAGATTTGATCTTTCTTTCATGGATGAAACTGGAACTGAGAATGGTGAGGTTTTTGTTATTCACAGAGCTCCTCTTAGTACTCATGAAAGATTCGCTGCATTCTTATTAGAGAATACGGCTGGAAATCTTCCAACTTGGCTTTCTCCTATCCAAGTTCAAGCAATCACAATTTCTGAAAAACATAAGCAATATGCAAATGAAGTCAAGACTCTATTAGAGACAGCAGGAGTTAGGGTGAAATTGGATGATTCTGACAACACCATCGGTAAGAAGATTAGGACTCACAGAAAAATGCGTCCGGCTTATATGGTAATAATTGGAGATGATGAACAGAAAGCTAGGACAGTTTCCATAAGAGCGAGGGATGGAAGGCAAAAGAATGATGTTTCATTAAACGATTTTATAGCCGATATTTTCGCTGAAATTACAAATAGAAGTAAGACTCTAGACATAATATAAGAGGGTAATGTTCCGATTTTTTCTAGTACTACAATGCTTTCTCGACTACATGGGATACAAGTTAGGGAAGTGGTATGACTGCCAGACAAACTTACAGGTTTCCACTGTTCAGGTGATGGATGGATTGGCAGATGAGGTTGTACATAAATACAGATGTGAAATTATTTTTGATGATTGGCAAGACTTGACTGAAGCATTAATTATGATAAATAAATTCTCTCCAGGCGGAATAGTAGCGTCTGCTGAACATGGTGGCCCGATTATGCCTCATTTCCGAAATGGAAAATGGCATGTAACTATTGCAGTTTAATTTGTTGAAGTATTGGCGGTAAAACTATGAATCTGGATTCGGGGAATAGTAAGAGAATTTCTGAAGATATATTAACTACATCTAGGTCTATAATCAGGACCTCATTGCAGTTACGTAGGGAAGAGGATTGTCTAGTAATCACCGATCCAAGTACATCGGATATTGGGCAAGCTATCTATGAAGCTGCTGCCGAAGTTACAGATAGAATATTGATGGTAATGATGCCGGAGGGTAATCGATCTGGGAAGGAGCCACCGGCGCCGATTTCTGAGTTAATGCGAAAAAATAGAGCCATTATAATTGCAACTGTAAAATCATTAACTCATACGAGAGCAAGAGCTAATGCTAGTAAAGAAGGTGCAAGGATTATTTCCATGCCGGGAGTTACTAAAGAAATGATGGTTAATGGTGGAATGACTGCAGACTTTGGAGCCTTACAGAGAGAAATCTCTTCCATGAATTCTATTTTTAGAAGGAAAAGGAATGTAAAAGTTAAAACTGAAGGTGGGACCAATATTTCATTCGAAACTGGAAATAGATGGATATTATTAGATGGTGGGATTTGTAATAGGCCTGGGCAGATTTGTAATCTCCCGGCTGGAAGAATTTTTGTGATGCCAAAAGAAAATTCGGCTAATGGAAAAATAGTAATTGATGGTTCTTGGGAAGGAAAAATGATTTCTGAGCCCCTCACTTTAGAAATTGATTCAGGATTGATTTCTGGAATATACGGTGGAAAGGAAGCGGAAGATTTCAAATCCATTCTAGAGTATGTAAAAAGCGGATTGAGAGGGACAAAAAAAGAGTTAGTTGGAAATTTATCGGAATTTGGATTTGGAATGAATAGTAGAGCCTCAATTATCGGAAATAAGCTGGAAGATCAAGTAACACGGGGAACGGCATACTTTGGATTTGGAGATAATATAGCATTAGGTGGGTCTGTTTCAGTGGGATTTAATTTAAAGGGTGTTATGAAAAATCCTACAGCAAAATTGGATGATATTAAACTTCTTTCAGATGGGAAGGTTGTACAGGACAGAAGATAATATGAGAGCTATTTTGTGGTGTAATGGAGATTTGCCGGAAGAAAAAATAGTCAATAATATCATAGATGAAAATATTACAATTTTCGGAATAGATGGAGGGGCAAATAAGGCTCATAATTTAGGAATAAAGGTGCATGAAATTATTGGAGATATGGATTCAGTTGATACAAATCTATTGACTGGATCAAAGACTGAATTATATGATCAGTCAAAAAGTGATTTGACCAAGTCCTTGGATTTGTTAATCGGAAGAGGATTTGATGAAATTGATATAATAGGGGTGGATGGAGGTTCTTCTGAGCATATCTTGGGTATTTGGGCTTCACTGTATGAGGCAGTTCCTGGATGTAAAATTAGGGCCATTCATCGGAACAGGATTTCAGTAAGATATCATCCTAGTGATGGCGATTTGAAAATCTCAATGAAACCGGGGACTGAGTTCTCAATTTTTTCGATGGGAAAAACTGAATCTGTAACAGTAACCGGTGCAAAATGGAATCTAAAAGAACGGGAATTGGAATTTTCAACCTTAGGATTACACAACATTAGCATAGACCAAGAAATATGCATCAGATCTAATGGAAAATTAATTGTTATACTCCCTAATCATTACTCATCCGAGTAACCTTCCTTTTTACCAAGCATTATGCCATATGGACGTAGGCTTTCACTTTCTTCTAACATTATTCTTACAACTACTGTCAAAACTGGGCCTGTAATTAGTCCTACTGGGCCCCAAAGTACCCCCCATCCCATGAGGCTTAAAATTAATACTAATGGACTAAGGCCAAGTTTATCTCCAGCAATTTGCGGTTCGATGAAACTGGCAAACATTGAGCAGTTGATGATTAGTAATGTGGTCATAATTAATGCCGTTAACGGGTCGAGCCAGAGTAAAGCTACTATTGTCGGTGGAATTGTAGCGGAAGCGGCACCAACTACCGGTATCCATTCCAAAATTGCGTATAAGATAGCCCAAACCATCACTCCAGGAATCCCAAAAATTATCATAATTATTGTACAAACTGATGCTTGACCGATACTGATAAAAAATCTTACTAGAATGTAATTATTGACAGCATCGCTGGAATTAGATACAATTTTTTCCATTTTCAGATACAAAGAAGGACTGGCTGCTCTTAATCTACCTGGAAATGTACCTCCCTCTAATATAAGGAAGACTAGTAGGATGAAAACTGTAATTGAATTTGAAAATAGACTAGCGAGATTCCCAGCAATCCATGAAACAAATGAATTAATTCTTTCTACGGATGCAAATTCTGTAATTAAGCTAGTTGCAGAACCTATTTCTATTCCATTGATTGTTAGATTTGATAAAGTATCGAGTTTTTGCTCTAACCTAGATTGAAGTTCTGGTATATCGTTATCAATAAATTGAGATAGTTCGGAATATAAGAGGTTTGAAATTGAATATGCAATAAAGAAAGTACAAAATGCTAGAGTTGCATATACTGCCACGGAATTTCCAATCTTATCGAATAGATATTTTTCTGAGGGTAAAATCAACATGTAAAGAATGACTGCTACTGATAAAGGTAGTAAAATGACTTTGAGATAATACAGCGAAAGAACTGTCAGAAAGCCTATGATTAATGTATTGGCAGCTGAATTGAGTTGGAAATCATAGTTACGTTCAGCTTGTTCGCCCCCATCCATAATCTTCGGAGGTGTATTAAGTCAATGAATGGTTCCCTAGATTTTTGTGTTAGAAATTACCTTTTCGTAAATGGAAATGAAATCATTGGCATTTCCTTCTATGGTGAACTTATCAAGTACTCTGTGTCTTCCTGCTGACCCTAACTTGTTGAGATCTTTAGAAGAAAGTAATTCAAACATTGAGTCCGCTAAAGATTTGATATTTATCTCACATAGTCCACCAACATTTTCATCTAGCATTTCCGTTAATGGTGGCATATCAAAGGCTATGCATGGAGTTCCCGATGCCATCGATTCTAATGGAATTAAGCCTTGTCCTTCATAGAAGGATGGATAGGCTATAACACTGGAAATTCTATACCATTCAGCTATTTTCTCAAATGACATGCCACCGAGAATACTCACAGAATCTTGAATGGATAGTTGCTTTACTTTTCTGAGAAGTTTCTTTCTCAAGTTTCCTCTACCTATAATAACCAAATGAGAGTTTGGTAATTTTTCTAATAATTCTGCGAACGAGGATATCAAAAAACCGTGACCCTTTCTAGCAGCTAGTCTTCCAACTGCTAGTATTATATTAGCATTAGAATCAATAGTATATTTTTTTCTAATTTCACTAGCTCTAACTGCATCATCTTCCGAATCGTGATGCATGGGCCGGTATAATTGTGCATCTATCCCCCACAATATAGACTCACAATTCCAATTTGAAGGTGGCTCATAATTTGAAATAAAATCATTTTTAGTTGCTATACTATTCGCCACACATACTTCTGAATTATTAATAGCAATATTTTCAAATTTGGCATAATAATCCGCAAACATCCTAATTCCGATATCATTTACATTGCCCCAAGTTCCTGGTTCACCAAATTTTGCACTTGATTGAAGTCCTCGTTTTTCTCCTAACCAACTACCATGTAGGCTAGTGATAATTGGAGCAATTTCATTGGCCTTTCTGAACTGTTTTTCGTTCCAAGCTATTAAAGGTGCGTGAAAATGAATTATATCAACGGGATGATTCCGATGCAATTTTTGAAGTGATTTAAGTGCCCTCCTACCAAACGATCTCGTGAATTCCATTGGTAATTTAGCCCATTTTACTTCAATTACATCGACACCCTCAATTTCTGGATATTTTCCCCCTCCTTTTCTCGTAATTACGGTTATCTTGTGGCCTTTGGATGCTAGTGCTTTGGAAAGATTGTATGCTGCAGTACCTAAACCTCCCCATCTATTAGGATATTCTCCAGCTAATTGGCATATGTGCATACGGTTCCCCGCCTTCCGCTGTAGATACTATTCTTCAATAGAGCGGGAGTATTGCTATACAGTATGGTTGAAAAAACCCCCTAGGCTCGGAATTCCAATGACAGATAAGCTACCGGTAAATGTTACAGTAGTAATTCCTACTAGAAATGAAGAAGCTGCCATAGTTGATACTATTCGCTCAGTACCAAATGATGATTGGTGTGAAAACCTAGACTTTTTGATTATTGATGGTAATTCTACCGATCGTACTAGAGAACTAGCAGAATCTGAAGGAGCTACGGTTTATCTCGAATCTAGGAAGGGATATGGACGAGCATACAAGACCGGATTTTCAATGGCTAAGGGTGAGGTGATAGTGACAATGGATGCAGATTGTACATATCCCGGTGAAGAGGTTCCTAAGCTAGTGAAGAAGCTAATTGATGAAGATTTACTTTGGATTACTTGCGACAGATTGAAGAAATCAGAAGAGGGAAGTATGTCTGGAATGCATAGTTTCGGTAATTGGGTTCTATCTTTTACTGCAAAAATACTTTATTGGTATGGAATTAATGACTCTCAGAGTGGAATGTGGGTATTTAGGAAATCGATATTTGATGATGTGCGAGTGAGGCCTAAACACGACGGTATGCCTCTCTCACAGGAGTTTAAAATTCGTGCTAGGAGATATTTAGGAAAAAAGAAAACTGTAGAAGTTAGTGTACCTTACAGAGAAAGAGTTGGGGAAGCTGAGATAAATACTTGGGGAGATGGGTTATTAAATTTGAGATTTTTATTTACTCACAGATTGGGATTGACAAGGAGTATCACTCCTTGGGGCCCTCAGGATCCGAAGTTATAGGTAAAATTACTGATGTTTCATCATCAGATGAAAAATTAGACCAAGATTCAATTACTTCCATATCTTTATTGATTTCAATAGTTCTTCTAATTTGAAAAAACATCCCTATTATGGCTAATAATATAATTAAGATAAGAATTAAGGAGATTGCATCATTTTGAAAAAAATTCTGTAGGTTGTTCTCTTCCTCATCTATAACTGGAACTGTCAAAACACTCTTAGTATAGTTTATTGAATTATCAACTGCGAATACTTCTAACTTAGCTATTTTCCCTTCATCTACAGTAAAAAAGGATCTATATGAGAAAATATTATCCCCTGCCCTTACATCTCCTTTAATTCCATCATCATTTAGTAAGAATTCTTCAGAGATACCTCCAGAAATTAACTGTCCTACAATCATATCACAGGTACCATCCAAATCTGTTAGGTGTACTGTAATTACAGTATCCACGGGTTTTCCTATCTCTATTTCTTTAATTGAGATACTTAGATTATTAAGTTGGGGTTCAGAGAAACCAATGGTCAGATTAATTGTATCGATAGATGTTGCCCCTCTAGAGTCAGTTACTAATAGATCTACTGTTCTTTCTCCGGGTTTTAATGATAAGGAAACTGATTCTTTATCTGAAATTAATTCATTATCTACAATCCACTGAGATAGTATAATATCTCCATCAGAATCAAATGATTGAGAGGTTAATTCTATAATTTGTCCCGCTGGTATATATTCACCATCGGACTTCCCAAAGATTACAGAAACTGGATTTGAAGGGAGTACAGTAACGTTTTGGTAATGATATCTGTCATTTCCTTTTGTATCACTTAAAATAAATATTAGTTTATGATTTCCGGCAGCCAAATAAACTGGGATTAAGGAATTACAGCATTGAGAATTATTAATTATTGGTTCGGGGACTATGTTCGAAAGTAATTTTAATGTAAACAGATCTCCATCTGCATCGAATGATTCAGTTAGATCGAATAAAATCGGATTACTAGATTTTATAGGAATTGAAGATGTTAAATTCACCAATCTAATAATTGGTGCTGACTCAGATATTGTAATTATTATGAAGTCTGAGATTATTTTTCCATGTCCATCATTAATGGTAATTGAAATATTGTGGGTTCCGGAAGGTAATCTCGTTTCTAATTTCCATGAATCGCCAATTGGATATGGAATCAAGTCACTTTCCCACAAAACACTAACTATATCTGAACTATAATTAGTGTGCGGATTACAATAAAATCCTAATCCATTATTTGGAAAATCGGAGCAAGAAAGGTCCCAGTCTCCGGAATCAATTAGTTCGAATGAAATAATATCTGAAGAGTCTATCATATATTCTGTTATTTTTTCAGATATTGTCACTTTTGGTTCTGAATTTGAGACAAAAATATTGGTTGTAAAGCTGTTCCATTTACCAATATTTTCTGTGGAATTATCGCTCACAAGCAAAGTAATTTCGTGCATACCTTTAGTAAGATAGCCCCAATACTCTGCTGAATACGATCCTTGTCCAGAATTTAGAATACCATCAATTGAAGAATATAATTCAAATATAATCTCATCCCCTTCTGGATCAAATGAATTGCTACTATCGAAATAAATCATATCTGAAGAGTTGGTACCATCTCTATAGATAGATAAATTTGGAATTGGTAACTCATTATAAAGAGTGATTTCAAAGATTTTTTCGACTGGATTATTAAATCCATCATATGCATAAATCGTTAGAAGGAAGTTTTCCGTGGATGGATTTGTAAAATTTATCTCGAATTCTTCAGGGCAGACGGGGTTTATGGGGTCGATTACAATATTCTCCAATTCAGATTCGTACCAACACCAAAGATTATCCTCTTTATCGGATGTCCCGAATAGGGAAATTAACAAGGTTGATGTCAATCCTAGTAATACCATACCTGAATCTGAAGATTCGTGAGATAAGACTTCTGCGACAAGAATTGGAGGGGAGTTTTGTAAAACTAGAGATCTGGTTTCATTGACGCAATTATTAGAAGAATCGCACAGAAGTAGTGTAATCAGATGAGATCCATCTGAAAGGCATATATCTTCTAAATTTACAATCAGATATGAGCCATTTTCATTCCCATCGCATTCAGAAGATAGATTACCATCCAAATTACTTTGCCATGAATAAATGAGATTCTCTCGATCTAAATCAAAACTATTGTTAGCTGAAAAGGAAAGTATGGATCCTGAGGAAGTCACTAGATTATCCTCAGGATAGTCCCAAATAATGTATGGTTTTTGATTATCTAAATCGATTCTACAATATACATTCTTGTCTTCATCGATACTAACGAGTTCAGTGGAATTTGACGTATTATCATAATTACAAGTTATATTAACTATATTTGTTTCACTCCAATTTGTTGAGTTCCATCTTTTTCCTATAAACGGTCCAAGCTCATCGAAACCTGAAAATGGTAAAGAAATCACTTTAGGATTTTCAAACTCTGAGAAATTGATAGATATTTCAGAATTAGGAATATTCATTGAATACTGATTTACCACAAAGACTTTGAGAAAAAATCTCACATCAAGAATATTGTTACCAATATTTGTTGGGTTTCCAATCGGAGAGCTGGAAATCCATGAAACATTACTACTTCCAAGGAGTTTGAAAGAGTGGGTGTGATTTAGAAATTTGGAGTTAGAAAATGATACTATGCTTCGATTTACAGAGGGACTAAATTGACATGAGAAGGATATATTGTCCGAAAATAATGATTGATGATTTTCCAAATATAAGCAATTAGTATTTTCACTACTAAACATACTATTATTGAGATATGAATCTAATTCAGAACCACTCCAATATAAACCTGAATTTTCTCCTGAAATATCTAGCAAATTAACTTTGGCAGATGTATTATGAAATTCTATCGCATGACTTGAAGAGTTGGAAATAATAGCTAATTTGTCAATTACCACGTGTCCGGGGTGAATTAAGTTTCCATTAGAGATTTTTAATCCTAGACCATTGGCTGGATACTTTATTTCTGTGTTTTTCAGTTGCAAATCAACTGAATTAATAATTTTCATTCCAGAGAAGTCACTAGTAGAGGTGCAATTGTTGCAAGTTACATTTTTACCATCGACTTCAATATAATTTGAATTCCTGAAGAGGAATCCTTCGGCGGAGTTATTTGAAGAATGAATATCAGAAAGTTCGACATTCCCTGAATTGAGCACCGAGATTCCTCTTCGTAAACTATTTGATACTGATACGGAGCTTAATCTTGGATGGAATTCATTAAACATTAATCCAGTACTGCCAGAATTTGAAATTGACCAGTTGTTCCCTATTATTCCACCTTTAGTTAGGTGTGCACCTATACCTGATGAATTGATTATTGTAAGATTATTTATTACAGCAGGTCCAGATTTAGTCCAAGATGCAACTCTAATCATCAAACTGGATTTTTTCCAATCTGGTAATACTGTGGAAGGATGTCCATTTTCTTTTAGAATGAGTCCGGAAATATTCGTCGAGTTATCTATCATGTATCCTCTAAATCCGACAACCGGATTTTGCTCAATTACATTAGTTCCAGTAAAAATGACGGAGCTAGTGTTTACCTCAAATGCGTTGATTCCTAGGCCTGGAGTTTTTGTTAGTTGGCCACCTGTTCCTCTAATTATTAGATCTTCAAATATTGACTGACTGTTTCCAAGTTGTAGATATGCGGATTTGTTTGATTTGTCGACTAAAACTCCCCTGTAAAGACTGTCTTCAATCGTGGTTCTTACAAATGTTGGCCTATTTGGCCAACTTTCTGTCTCACTGCGAGAAATTATTCCATTATCACTTCTGAAAATGGTAGTGTTTTCAAATAATGGAACACTATCTTCTACCCAAATTGCTGCACATGCTGCCAATGTAGACCCAGAAATATTGGTTAATTCTAGATTTCTCAATACTCCATCTGCTTGCCCCCATAAATTTATACCTCTAGTAGTCAAATTTGATATTGTGGCATTATTGAGGAAAATACTAGAATGATAACCTACAGAAATTCCTATTCCATATCTCCAATTAGTTGTTGTTCCATGAATGTCCTGACCGCCATTGTAAATTTTTAAGTCATATATTCGAGGATTACCATAGTCAAAAATATCTATTCCAACTCTATCTGAATTTATTATAGTAGTATTAATTATTATTGGATCTGATCCATAAATTGTGATTCCATAGGTTGAGTCAGTAATAGTTAAATTTTCTATTTTGGAACCGAAACCTAGGCTTGTTGAGTTGAAATTTATTCCTTCGTGATTTCCATTTCCTAAAATCTCTAAATTAACATTAGACTGAAAATCTCCTTCAATAGATAGTCTTCCCTCAACCCATATTCTTTCTCCGTCGCCCAATCTAATCGTAGTTCCTGAAATTACTGTAACTGACTCTCCGGAATTAATTGTATATCCATCTGGTAGATTTACTACACCAGACCAAATCGTATTGGGATTGGAAATTTGAGCATTCACGAATGGATTGATTATACTAAATAATATCAAAGTCAGAATTAATGAGGCTCTAGATTTTATGTGTTCGGGAGTCCTCATAGCATCCGGCCTGAGTCTGATATGTTATCTCTTGTGTGGTGATGATTACAAAGATTTAGACAATAATTGAACTAAGTTGGTTGCGGCATTATTACATTCTGCTAACTTGAATCTACTAATCGCTTCTCTCCAGTGAGAGAGTTTGTTAGTAGGATTTAGTATTCCCTTCCAATACCACCATTGGGCAATTAACCTTCGGTGGGCAGATTTATCTTCACTAAGCGATGAAGGTGGGGTGTTTTGATGTACTTCAATTAGCCAATCAGGAAATTCTGACTTACATGCCTCTAGGGTTAAGTGAATTAGCTTTATTTTCTCTAGAGTATTTGGTATTTTATTAATTAATTTTTGAACTCCTTCTACAGCATCAAAAACTTGTATATTGGCACCTCTAACAGAGAGCCTAGATTGGAAGTCTAGTATTTCCAATCTGTAGCTATCTTTTCCAAGATATTTCTCAATTTTACCCCTACATTTTGATGCTAATTCCAAGTTGTTATTTCTTAGAGCCGCACTATGCTTTAATAGTTCTAAAGAAAGAGTAGCATTTCCTTGGTCGGTAGAATCTAAATCAGAGATGTTGACTTTTTCACATTTATCAATTATTTCCATCGCTATGGATTTGCCAATATTTCCAGGAAGGTGGTCATCAAATTCTCTTACTAAGGATGAAATTTCAGCTCTAACCCTATCAGAATAATTTAGTGATGGGATTGCGTCTTTTTCCAATTTATTGGCTGTTTCTGAATCGCCTTGAATTCTGTAGATTCTAGAAAATAGCAAATCTTTCATCGATCCAGAAGCTAGAAAATCTATATGTTTTTTCGCAATATCTACTTCGCCACGCTCTAAAGCAATTTCTGCAGCTAATTCGCGTAACTTTTCGGAATCGACTTCGGCAAGAGCTTCCTCAACTAATATTGCAGCAGAAGTACTATTTGATTTAAATACTAAAGAAATATTCTCTATCAACCATTCTTCGCTAGGTTTTGAAGATTTTAACCTATGGAAAACTTCCATTCGTCTTGCTCTTTCACCTTTTATCTCAGACCATTTCTTAACTTGCATGGAATGTAATGATTTAATTTGATGCTCTACTAATTGGGCATTTCTTACATTTTTAATCAAATGATGTGGTTCAAATTGTGAGGATTTCCATCTTAGAATTGCTGAGTCATCTAACTCAACAATTCCATCTTCATTAGATATCTCTTCAATATTAAGAGGTAAAGGAGAGATGCTTAATTCATCTAATGATTGCTTAGCAGTAGATGAGAGACTCTTAAGTACATTATTTTCTACAAATTCTTGAACGGCTTCGCCTTTCTCGGGAAGTTTATCCTCTGGAGACCATAAATGTAATGCTAACGGGTGTCCACCTAATGATTCTGAAATTCTAAGTGCTCTTTCCTCAGTCAAATCTGGTGACAATATCGGGATGGAGTCGGGTGGTGAAATTCCATCGACTCTAAACTCTTGAAAATTTTCTAAAGTGGGTAATGGATTTGGGGCTCTAACTATCAATAATGTTGCTATCCCAAATTCATTACAAATAGATATTAATTGATGTATACTAGAAATATGCCTCTTAGATACTTCTTGAATCTCATCTATGACTAATATGTTTTTTGATGGATTAAATAGTGATGCTATTGCCCTAGAATCTGTCGGTGCAGATTTTCCTATCCACATTTTTGCTATTTCATGGGGATCAGAATCTAAATTACACGTTGACCATCTTACTGTCCATCCATCTTTCATTAGTAATTCTGAAATTAATCTAGCAACGGAAGTTTTTCCTATTCCCGCAAGTCCACTGATAATTATGCTATTTCCTTTCACCAGTAAATCAAATATTTGATTGGATAGTTTGTCTCTACCATATATCAATCCCAATTCAGGAATTGGACCGAAGTTTCTACCCTTTCCAGGAACAATCTCTAGTTTAGAAATTAATTCTCTACCAGAATATGTGATGTGAACGACTTTTCTTCTTCTAGAGCCGGCATTGGTGACATGAGCATTACGAGAGAATACGTAACCAGCCTTCTCTAATTCATTCAAGGGAGTGTGAACTGCAGATCTAACTACCCCTACAGCTTCAGAGATTCCGGGTAAACAAAGTCCCCTTGGGACGTCCCAAGATTCCTCTAAATCGGAACTAAATTTTTCTAAATGTGATAGGATTTTGAGTTGGGCTTGTTTGAGCACACCCTGTCCGCCATACCACGAGTTCATGTGTATTCACCTGTGGCGCATCACCATATGGGCATGAAATCAAAAAATCTTGATATGCCAAAAAAGCCAGGAGTGTATCTTTTTTGCAGGATTGATGGTCGAGTTTTATATGTTGGAAAGGCTACAAATCTGGAATCTAGAGTTCGCTCATATTTTTCAAAAAATCCAGATAGAGAAATGATTCCAAAGCTAATAAGGGAAGCGGAAAATATTGATTTTATTGTTACTCAAAATCCGTCTGAGGCTCTAATTTTAGAGCGGCAACTAATCCGTAAACATAAGCCGAAATATAATTCGCAACTTAAGGATGATAAATCATACCCATTTATTGCACTCACATCTGACGATTTGCCTAGAATTATCTATACTAGAACTCCACTTGAGAATTGGAAATATTGGGGTCCTTTTCCGAATGTGGGAGATGCAAAACGAGTGATCAAGCTTATACGAAGATATTTCGGAATTAGGGATGAAAGAGGTAAGTTACCATTTGGATTTATAGAAGATGAAAAATATGGGGGCTATTCGAATAGAATAGAAACCGTATGTAGTATTTTGAATGGAAATGCTGGGAAATTAATTGTTGAATTACAGAATGAAATGGATAATTTCTCTGAGCGGTTGGATTATGAAAATGCTGCTAAGACTAGAGATTTGATAGTTACATTACAAAATACTATCACTCAAAATATCGTTTCAAGCAGATTCTATCAGGATTGTGATGCTGTAGGATTTTCATCTCAAGGAGATAGGGGGTGTGTAGTAATTCTTCATGCAAAGGACGGGATTATTCAAGCTAAGGAAAGTTATCCAATAATACATAAAGGCGATATTGTAGATTCAATTTCTTTAATTTTGAGTGAGCATTATGGCAATTGTAAACCTCCAAAAATAATCTTAGTGCCTTGTCCACTCGGTTTAGAAATGACTGAATGGTTAACCGAACAAAGAAAATCTAAGGTTGAGGTTAGAATTCCAAGAAGGGGAAATTTTTCGAAACTAAGAATTATGGCGGATAGAAACGCTGAGGTACAATTAAACTCGAAACTATGGAAAAATTCTGGGAATTTAGAAAATATTGCAGCTAATGATGGTGCATCTCTAATTGGAATTGAAAATCTTAATCACATAGTTTGCTTCGATATGGCACAGCTTATGGGAAAAGTTAGAGTTGGTGCTTCTGTGGTATTTAGAAATGGAAGGCCTTCTAAGAAAGAGTACAGGACTTACAGGGTGAAGAGTCAAGCATTAGATGATATTTCTATGATGGAAGAAATAGTTAGTAGATGGATGAAAAAACAGGAAGAATGGCCTGATTTAATACTTTTAGATGGAGGTATTACCCATCTATCATTAATCAAACAATTAGTCCAAAATTTGGGTTATGACAATTACTTCAAGGTTGCAGCATTGGCGAAAAGAGAAGAGAGATTATTCACTGATGATGAAAATGAATATGTCCTAGATAGAAAGGGTAGAATATTTATCTATGCGCGTGATGAAGCTCATAGATTTGTTAATTCATTCCATTCCAAAAGACGTAGTAAGATTGCTCTAAATGATCCTTTGGAAGCAATTGAGGGTCTGGGGGCGAAAAAGATACAATCTTTACTAAGATATTTTGGTGGTAAGCAAGGAATAATTAGCGCTAATGAGGATGAACTAGCTAAAGTTCCTGGAATTGGTAAAAATATGGCTAGGAAGATTACTAAATTTTTCAAGGAGTGATATAGTGAAATCTAACCCACATCAAAGATTAAGGGATGCTATCATAGAAAATACTGGAGATAAATCAAATATTTTCATCGAAAATATTCCTAAGAAATGGGAAAAGTTTTCTGATGTAGTTTTATTTAATGAAGGAACATTTGGCGGTGAAGTATGGAAACCATTCATTGGAAATGATTTTTGGAATGACATTGCTGAAGCATTGGATGTAAAAAGAATAGGGATTAAGGGTGAGATTCGCGGTAGAAGAAGAGAAAGTAATGTCATGATGGTATTAGGGGACAATGATTGGGTTATAAGACTAGAAAATGGTATAAAATTTGGATACAATTTTACAAAATGTATGTTTTCTGCAGGAAATATTAATGAGAGAAGAAGAATGGGTGAAATTGTAACTAATAATGAGATTGTTGTTGACCTATATGCAGGAATTGGTTACTATTCTCTGCCAATATTAGCCAATGGACTTGCTAAACATGTTTATTGTTTTGATTGGAATCCAACTGCAATCTATGCACTAAAAAGAAATATAGGAATTAATGGAATTGATGGTTCAAGATGTTCAGTTATTGAAGGTGATAATAGAATTACTACAAATGAATACAGAAACATAGCAGATAGGGTAATTCTAGGCCTTTTACCTAGCTCATTTGGAGGATTTGAGGCTGCACTTAGAGTATTGAAGGGCAATGGAGGGATTTTACACATTCATGGACTTGGTAAGTCTGGAAGTCATTTGGATTGGATTACAGAGGTAGAACATGAATTGTTAGACTATAATTACAAAATAAAAAGAAAAGAGTTGATTGTGATTAAAAGTCATTCTCCGCATTGGAATCATTTGGTATTAGATTTACAGTTGGAAGGAAAATAATATTGGATGTGATATTGATTATAGAAGATTGGTTATTGATGGCTGCTGTGGATTATAACACAGATTCATGGAAGAAGAGAGATAATTATGTAGCCCATCTGTTAATTCCTATTGTAACATTATCAAAAATTATACATTGGTCTTTAAGATGTTTACCAGATGAAATTTTGGTTGGTATTGATCCGGATTTCACTATTAAAAATCCAAAAATAGTAGATGAGAAATTTAAACCTTTCAAGACGGATTTATTTGCAGGCCAGGGTTTTTTATTGGGTGAGCCACACTTAGTTAATCGAGGAGATTCATCTTCTGTTAATCAGATTCCTGAAGATTGGACTGATAATTTCTTTCATAGTGAAAGAGGAATAAGAGGTTCTAGATTCTGTCATTATATCCACTCTCATCCTAATTCCGCAGCTCTTCCCAGTCAGGGTGATAAAGAAGCATCCCAATGGACAGAAGGATGTGAGATGATTTTAGGTCTGAATTTTTCACCTGAGGTATTGAAAAATTGGGACTATGAGGATTCATACATCAGACGGAAATTAGATCATGAAAATAATCAATTACAAAAAAATAGTTTGTCTTCTGGTAGCCATATCATTCATGGCATGGAGATGATAGCTTATCATAGGTCTGGATTAGGAATAAATCTGCTTATTACTGATGAATTTGGAAATCCTATTGGACTCTTTGAATAGAAAAAAATATCAAATTCTTGATTAGAGTGTACATCATCAGATGGTTTGGGTGAGACATGATGAGTGGAAATAGAATGTTTTACAAAGTACTGGGAAATACTGGTTTACATGTTTCAGTATTATCTTATGGATTCTGGGCGACCTATGGAATAAAAGATAGGCTTAGCGGAGAAAGGGGAATAGAAAAGGCGAAAGAATTGATGAAAATAGCTAGAGATAATGGAATTAATTGTTTTGATCATGCAGAAGCTTATGGGGTGCCCAACGGTGAAGCAGAAAGAATATTTGGAATTGCATTATCCCAACTGATGGAAGAAGATAAGAGTCTTTGGAGACGTTCGGAATTGATTATTACAACAAAAATCTATTGGGGCGGAGAAGGAGTAAATGAAAAGGGCCTTTCTAGAAAACATATCAATGAAGGACTTGAAAATTCACTTAAAAGATTGCAATTGGATTATGTTGATTTGATTTTTTGCCATAGACCAGATCCTTTGACGCCCACTTCTACAGTAGTTAGAGCGATGACTGAAGTAGTTAGGAAGGGTAAAGCCACTGCTTGGGGAACTAGTGAATGGTCTGCTCAACAAATTACTGAGGCTTTTTGGATTGCAAAAAGTGAGGGTTTAGAACCCCCTCAAATTGAGCAGCCTCAGTATAATATGCTACATCGAGATAGATTTGAACGAGAGTATTATCCCTTATTCAAATCTCCTTATTCAATTGGGACTACTATTTGGAGTCCATTGAGATCAGGATTTTTAACAGGAAAATATAATGATGGTATTCCTGAAGGATCTCGAGCATCTGTCGATATGTATGATTGGTTGAGAGATGAGTTAGAAAGAAGAACTGCAAATGGGGAAGTGAACATAGTTAAAGAATTGACAAAATATGCAAAATCTGAGTTAGAATGTAGTACAGCGCAACTAGCTTTAGCATGGTGCTTGAAGAATCCGAATGTAAGTACAATTCTACTAGGGGCGACAAATTCGGATCAGATGATTGAAAATATCGGTAGCATAGAAGTAGCTAAGAAATTAACAGACTCTCATATGGAAGAAATTGATAAAATCTTAGGAAATAGTCCAGAAAAATGGTGGGGCCCTGGTGGAGATGGGCCCGCTGGAAGAATTTTAGATTCAATCTGAAACTATTTGAAGAAATTTTCTCGGAAGAATCTTAATTCTTTGATTGATCTTCGGATATCTTCTAATGCCCTGTGCCCAGATTTTACTCTTATTCTAGGGCCCTTAGGATACCATCGATCAATTACTCCTTTGATTGATGAAACATCAACTATTCGATAATGAAAAAACTCATCTAATTTTGGCATTTGTCTTCTTAAAAATCTTCTATCGTGGTGTATAGAAGAGCCGCAAAGGGGTAATTTTCCTGGTTCGCAATATTGATTCAAAAATTCGAGAGTTCTAAATTCTGCTTCCGACATTGAAACGCTATCTGTTCTAACTCTCTCAATTAATCCATTAGAGGTATGATGTTCAGTATTCCAACTGTCCATTCCTGAGATTAGATGTTCAGGTGTTGAGATAGCAAAAGTCGGACCTTCTGCCACAATTTCCAAATCTCCTTCTGTAACTATAGTTGCTATCTCTATGATTGATTCTTTTTCGGGATCTAGTCCTGTCATCTCTAAGTCAATCCAGACCATTCTGTCCGCTGCCATGTTGATAGGCGAGAAAGTTAGGGACTTATGCGTTGGCATTGAAGGGTGTAGAATAAAGGTCACAACTCTTCGGCGTGATATGTCACGTCCTAGCTACATTGGTCTATTAAGGGAAAATAGAACATTTCGAAAGCTTTTTTTTGCAAATGAGATTTCGTTCATAGGAGATTGGTTTACTGTAATAGCACTATTTTTGATAGCAGGTGAGTCATCGAATAATTCACCTTTGGCAATAGCTGGGGTGTTGGCGACTAGGAGCTTTACTTTTGCCCCACTTGAGCCATTTACTGGAATGTTGGCAGATAAATATTCAAGGAAATCCTTGATGTTAATTTCTAATATATTTTCATTTTTGATTCTAATATCTGTATTGTCATTAGAACTACTTGATAATTTATTTTCTGTTTACTTGATTTCCATTACTCTTGTAATTGGTAGGGCTATTTTTGATCCAGCGCAAACAGCATACTTACCAAATATTTGCACTGAAGAAGAATTATTGACAGCTAATGCAATAATTTCTGGTGGATGGTCGGCAGCAATGGGGATTGGGGCTGGAATTGGAGGTTTGGCTATCTCAGAGTTTGGAGTTGATTTGGCTCTATGGATTGATTCAATTACCTTTCTTTTTGCTGCATTAATAATTTACACACTACCTGAAGGGGGGCCTAAAAAATCGAATAAAAAAGAGATATCAATAAGAATTATTTTCAAAGAAATATTAGATGGATGGAAGTATATTAGATATAATTCTCCGATTAGAAGGGTGGTGGGAGCGAAAGGAATGTGGGCCTCTGGTGGAGGGGCACAGGTATTTTTGATTGTATTAATTGGCATGGAAGTTGGTTTTGGAGAGATTGCCGCTGGAATTGGAATATTGTATATGGCTAGGGGTTTTGGTTCTGGATTTGGCCCTCTAGCTGGAAAATCAATAATGACGAATACAAGATTGAGGCCTTATATTCCTGGAATTGCAATCAGTATTAGTGGAATTTTTTACATTGCGGTAGGAATAGTTGAATGGAACTTTATACTGTTATTATTAATTTTTATTTCTCACGCATCTAGCGGAATAAATTGGGTTTACTCTACTACATTGCTCCAAGAAAGGACTGAGGATGAATGGAGAGGTAGAGTTTCTGGTAGTGATAATCTTGTAATAACTCTTACAATGGGGATTTCAACAATTATTGCCGGATTAATAATGGAATATGAGTTATTGGAGCTTAGAGAAACTATAGGACTTACTGGAATAATTCAGATTTTAGTGGGCTTTTTGTGGCTCATTTTTTCTTCATCAAATGAGAAAAAATACTTTGACTCTAAAGAAAAAATCTATTTTGGAAATCAATAGAGATTAACTAGGTTTTGAAACTCCAATTATCCTCATTGGCACTGCATCAAGCTGAACAATGGTAATCCTTGATTTTCCATCTGCTCTAATCCAGATTGGAGAATCCCATTTTATAGAAAATTTATTTTTCTCTACTGATACAATCCTTCCTACTATAAATTGTAGATTTGAAGAAGCATGAATAATATCTCCTTCCATCAGAGTTTTCTTCTGAAATGGAGCTAAATCTAGAATTAAATCAGATTTTTCCTTAGGCTCGAGCGCTTTTGAATCTAAACTCGTAATTATACTACCTTTTTGGATAATTTGTGTTTTAGTATTTCTTAAAGCGATTCCAACTCTATCTCCTGTAAATGCAGTTTCAACATTATCATCCATCACTTGAAGGCTCTTTGCTACACCAGTAATTTTTGATGGAAATATTTCTATATCATCAAATTTTGTAATTAATCCAGACTGAACATATCCGATTGCAACCAAGCCAACTCCTTTTACGTTAAATGATTGGTCTACAGGAATAATCAATGGTGATTTTTGTTGAATATCATTAATTCCTATTTCTGAAAAAAGATATTCTCTTAATTCATGATTTTTTAGATTTTCATCATATATTTTCCAAGAATTTAAGCCTGCTTGATCTAATATTACTCTAACCTTCTCAGGGTCAATCCATTCATCTGAATTAGAATCGATAATTACGAAACCTAGGTCAATATCTGAACATCCAAATGCTACAACAATTTCTCCAAAATGAGCATCGATTCTATTAACTTCAATTACTCCAGCTTTTGCAACGTCTAAAACGCTAAGGAGTGGACGAATACTTTCGGGATGTTTTAGTGGCCGAAGAAAGGAAAGTGAGAAAGTTTTACCATCTCTATTTTCCTTAAAGATATAGGATTCTATGTCCCTTACATCTCCCCTTTTTCCCAGGTTTCTAGCAAATTCTTCAGTTGATATTAATGCGACATTCAAAACTGACATCTATAATCACCTATGTAGTAATTGAAAATTGTTCTAATATCTGAACCATTATGAAGTAGCCGAATATAGTTGAAAGAAGTCCAATAAATAATGCTGGATAAAATGCCCAGTCATGAGTTTCAATTAGCCAAGGCATAACTATGAAAAGTAACAAGCTTGGTATTATTAGATAGACTATATCTTTGGCAAACTGGGAGATTTCTATTGCATCTTGTCCTTCTTGATACATCATCATCATACTAAGTACTGAGACTATAGGTATACTGGCTAATATAGCAGCAAACAGCGTGTTTTTCTCTGAAATCTCTACAATTATAAAAATTATTAGTGCGGTCAGAAATATTTTTCCTATATCAAACCACCACGCCATAAATATTTGAAAAATCAATGAAATATTATTGTTGCTGAAAATTTTTAGAAATAAATTAGATAATAGAATTTTTTCAGAAGTAACTGCCGAAATATAATTTTCTGAGGTAGATAATAAAAAAGCAAACATATCCGATACTACATGGAAACGGGTTTAGCGGGAAAGGTTGTTTTAGTCACAGGTGGGGCTGGAGGTATCGGTAAAGATATCTGTAGGGCTTTTTCGAATGAAGGATCGAAAGTTATTGTTCATTATAATTCATCGAAGAATTCGGCAGAAGAATTGGCTTCAGAAATTGGTGGTATTGCCATTCATGCAGATCTTAGGAATGAAAATGAAGCAATTGAATTAGTAAATGAAATTGTAAAAAACAATGGAGATATTGATATTTGCGTAGCAAACGCTGGTAATTATCTGACTGAATCTAA